>NZ_JANS01000001.1:0-85972 GCF_000524255.1 Streptococcus sp. AS20
GGTAGGCTCGGTAGCTCAGTTGGTAGAGCAATGGATTGAAGCTCCATGTGTCGGCGGTTCGATTCCGTCTCGCGCCATTTGTTTAATTGATTAAGCGGGTGTAGTTTAGTGGTAAAACTACAGCCTTCCAAGCTGTTGTCGCGAGTTCGATTCTCGTCACCCGCTTTGAACGGAGATGTTCACACCAAGTTTTTGAACTTGGGCGCGTAGCTCAGGTGGTTAGAGCGCACGCCTGATAAGCGTGAGGTCGGTGGTTCGAGTCCACTCGTGCCCATAATATTTTTGGAGAATTACTCAAGAGGCTGAAGAGGACGGTTTGCTAAATCGTTAGGTCGGGTAACTGGCGCGGGGGTTCGAATCCCCCATTCTCCGTATTTAAGGAGTGTAGCGATAGCTATCTCCTTTTCTGTTATCTGTGAATCTTGTGTGATAGATATTGTATCTATTTTGGAGTAGAGTGAATCATATGAAAAAATCCAAATTTCTTATTATGACTGCTGTTTTGATAATAATAACTTCTGTACTTTTGGTTACTACTCGTTCTTTAGGTGTGGTGAATGAAGCTTCTAATGTTGTTTCTATTTTGGATAATATTGTTTCAAAACCATTTAGTTTTTTAACGGATGTTAAATCAGATTTGACTGATTTATCGCGAACATACAAGGAAAATAAGCAATTAAAAAAGACTTTATTTAAAGTAGAAGAACAATCGGCTGATTTAGATTCATTAAAAGATGAAAATGCTCAATTAAGACAACTATTAGAAATGAAAAATATCTATGAGTCAAAAAAGACGGTTTCATCTGATGTTATCACGCGTATGCCTGTTTCTTGGTTATCTGAATTAACTGTCAATGCTGGTCGTCAAAATGGGATTCAAAATACAATGTTAGCGGTGGCAAATGGTGGCTTGATTGGTAGTGTGAAAGATGTTGCTGCTCATTCTAGTCGAGTAAATCTTTTAACAAACAATAAAAATGTTGACAATATTTCAGTAAGAATTCAAACGGAGACAAGCACTATTTATGGAGTGATTGTTGGCTACAGTAAAGAAAAATCTGCTTTCATTATCAGTCAGTTAAACAGTTCGGATACAATTAAAAAAGGTGAGAAAGTTGTGACAAGCGGTTTAGGAACGTATAACATTCCCAATATTCCAGTCGGAACAGTTCTTTCTGTTACTGAAAAATCTGATCATTTAACAAAAGAGGTATTTGTAAAACCGAGTGCAGATTTGTCAGATATTCGTGTGGTAACATTGGTAGGAAATTGATATGAAATTTTTTAAAAACTACGTTTTACCTTTTTTGGTTTTATTTGTTGTGATGTTAATAGATGGTCATCTTTCAAATCTTTTGACTAATCTTTTTTCGAATGATATTCACTTACTCAGTCATCTTTTACTTATTTTAATTTTGTACGTTTCTATAGATTTCTCGGAAAATATTAATTTTGTTATTTTATTGTTAATCGGTCTATTGTATGACGCTTATTATTTTCATATTATTGGTCTTTCGACATTATTATTGCCTTTAAGTGGGATTGTTGTTAGTAAATACAATTCTGTTTTGATGACTAATCGAGTTAGTCGCTTTTTGTCAGTTGCTATTTTGGTATTTTTCTTTGAAATAGCTACGTTTGCTTTGGCAAATGTTACTCAGTTGACTCGAATGTCTTTTGCAGATTTTGTCGTTTATACAATGGCTCCGACGATGGTGTTCAATTTACTATTCTTTTTATTGATTCGACCAATTTTGGAAAAGATATATTTATGATAAAAATTTATGATAAATTGGAAATAGAAATGTAATAAAGGCGTAACATACTCAATGCCTTTTTTTGTTATACTTATAAATGTCTTATCGAATAGGAGTATAATTGTTTATGAAGAAAAAATTACTTACGTCAATCTTATTAAGTACAATGGTTCTTGCACAAGGAGCATCTCTTGTAAATGTACATGCAGATTCCACTGATGATAAAATCGCCGCACAAGATAGCAAAATTAATAGTTTGACTGATCAACAAAAATCAGCTCAAGCTCAGGTAGATCAAATTAAAAGTCAAGTCTCATCCATCCAAGCTCAACAAGAAAAATTGAAAGCTGAAAATGATAAACTCCAAGCCGAGTCAAAGAAATTATCAGCTGAAATTGAAGCTTTGTCTAAAAATATTGTAGCGCGCAACGAATCATTGGCTAATCAAGCACGTAGTGCTCAAACGAGTGGTACGGCTACAAGTTATATCAATACAATTGTAAATTCAAAATCTATCACAGAAGCCATTTCACGTGTTTCTGCGATGAATGAAATTGTTTCAGCAAATAATAAAATGTTAGAGCAACAAAAGCAAGATAAAAAAGCAATTTCTGAAAAACAAATGGCTAATAATGAAGCGATAAATACCGTTATTGCAAATCAACAAACGCTTGAAAATGATGCAAAAACATTATCTACTAAACAAGCTGAATTAAAAGCAGCTCAGTTAAATCTTGCTGCAGAAAAAGCAACTGCTGAAGGTGAAAAGAATTCATTGTTAGCTCAAAAAGCAGCAGCACAAAAGGCTGCGGAAGAAGCAGCAGCACAAGAAGCAGCTTATAAAGCACAACAAGCAGCACAAGCACAAGCAGTCGTTTCTTCAGCAAATACAAACTTTGAGGCACAGGTGCAAGCGGTGAATAATAGCGCTTCAGCAGCTACTCCAACTCAAACAAATGTGACGACTCGTTCTACATCAACTACATCAACTGTTAGTCGTCCTACTTATAGTTCTTCAGCTTCAACTTATCCAGTTGGTCAATGTACTTGGGGAGCGAAAACATTAGCTCCGTGGGCTGGGGATTATTGGGGTAATGGTGCTCAATGGGCAGCAAGTGCAGCTGCGGCTGGTTTCCGTACAGGTTCAACACCTCAAGTTGGTGCAATCATTTCGTGGAATGATGGTGGTTATGGTCATGTTGCCGTGGTGACAGCTGTAGAATCACCTACACGTATTCAAGTATCTGAAGCAAACTATGCAGGTAATCAAGCTATTGGAAATTACCGTGGTTGGTTCAATCCAGCTGCTGCAGGACAAGGCTCATTTACTTACATCTATCCAAATTAATGAATAAAGAGATAAAAAGCGCATGATGCGTTTTTTATTTTTGATTGAAAAATTAACTAAAAAGGGTTACAATGTTAATTGGAGAATATTTGTAACTGGTTTACAAAGAAACGAATACATACTGGAGGAAATTATGTCGTTTTCTGATTTAAAGCTCTTTGCTCTTTCGTCCAACCAAGAATTGGCTAAACGTGTTGCTCAAGAGATTGGCATAGAGCTTGGAAAGTCAACTGTGCGTCAATTTTCCGATGGGGAAATTCAGGTTAATATTGAAGAATCTATCCGCGGGAAACATGTTTTTATTTTGCAATCAACGAGTTCTCCTGTCAATGATAATTTGATGGAAATTTTGATTATGGTGGATGCATTGAAACGTGCAAGCGCCGAGTCTATCAATGTTGTCATGCCTTATTATGGTTATGCTCGTCAAGATCGAAAGGCACGCGCTCGTGAACCGATCACTTCAAAATTAGTTGCAAATATGTTGCAAGTGGCAGGTGTGGATCGTTTGTTGACAATTGATTTGCATGCGGCTCAAATTCAAGGATTTTTTGATATTCCAGTAGATCATCTCATGGGTGCTCCTCTCATTGCGGATTATTTTGAACGTCGTGGAATGACAGGTACTGACTATGTGGTTGTCAGCCCTGATCACGGTGGTGTGACGCGCGCTCGTAAATTAGCTGAGTTTTTGAAAACACCGATTGCGATTATTGATAAGCGACGTAGCGTAGATAAGATGAATACGAGTGAAGTGATGAATATCATTGGTAAGGTAGAAGGCAAGACTTGTATTTTGATTGATGATATGATTGATACGGCTGGGACAATTTGCCATGCTGCTGATGCGCTTGCTGAGGCAGGTGCGGTAGAGGTTTATGCAAGCTGTACTCACCCAGTACTTTCAGGTCCTGCTATGGATAATATTCAAAAATCAGCAATTAAAAAATTGATCGTATTAGATACAATTTATTTACCAGAAGAACGTTTAATTGATAAAATTGAACAAATTTCGATTGCACATCTTTTGGCAGAGGCTATCGTACGTATTCATGAAAAACGTCCTCTTTCGCCACTATTTGAAACTTTAACGGCTCTTTCATAAGAAATCTAGATAGGAATCACTCTGATAGCTGGAGTGATTCTTTTGTTTCAATTAGACGATAAGTGATGAATTTTCCTCAATATTATGCTATTTTTTTATTTTTTTTTGAATAATAAAAAAGACTTTGTCTAGATAGGTTGCAAAAATAGCGGAGATACTCTCGCTAAAGTATTGATTTAACAAGTTTTTGATTTTATAGTATAATAGTTCTATCAGATTTTGGAGGTAAGATATGGATTTGACGAAACGTTTTAACAAAAATTTAGATAAAATTGAAGTTTCTTTGATTCGGCAATTTGATCAATCTATTTCGAGCATTCCTGGAGTTCTTCGTTTGACATTAGGAGAGCCTGATTTTACAACTCCAGATCATGTAAAAGAAGCTGCAAAAGCGGCAATTGATGCAAACAAGAGTCATTATACAGGCATGAGTGGGCTGTTAGAATTGCGTCAGGCAGCCAGTCAATTTGTAAAAGAAAAATACAATCTTTCTTATGATCCTGAAACAGAAATTTTAGTGACAATTGGGGCAACTGAAGCTTTATCTGTTACGTTGACGGCTATTTTAGAAGAAGGAGATAAGGTGCTTTTACCCGCACCTGCTTATCCAGGATATGAGCCGATTGTTAATCTTATTGGGGCAGAAGTTGTTGAGATTGATACGACAGAAAATGATTTTGTTTTAACACCTGATATGTTGGAAAAAGCGATTTTGGAGCAAGGAGATAAATTAAAAGCTGTTATTTTAAATTACCCAGCTAATCCTACGGGCATTACCTATTCTCGTGAACAAATAGCTGATTTAGCCGATGTCTTGACAAAGTATGATGTCTTTGTTGTTTGCGACGAAGTGTATTCTGAGCTGACTTATACTGAGCAGCCACATGTATCTATTGCAGAATTTTTACCAGAGCAAACGATTGTTATCAATGGTTTGTCTAAATCGCATGCGATGACAGGATGGCGTTTGGGTTTTACCTTTGCTCCAGCAGCATTTACTGCTCAGTTGATTAAGAGTCATCAGTACTTGGTAACAGCTGCAAATACGATGGCTCAATTTGCAGGAGTGGAAGCATTGACAGTAGGTAAAGATGATGCAGAGCCAATGAAAAGGGAATATATTGAGCGTCGCGATTACATTATAGAAAAAATGACAGAATTGGGCTTTACGATTATCAAGCCAGACGGTGCATTTTACATTTTTGCTAAAATTCCAGCTGACTATAATCAAGATTCTTTTGCTTTTTTGAAGGATTTTGCACATAAAAAATCAGTTGCTTTCATTCCTGGTGCCGCTTTTGGGCGGTATGGAGAAGGATATGTACGTATTTCTTATGCGACCAGCATGGATACGATAAAGGAAGCAATGAAGCGACTTAAGGAATATATGGAGGAATATGCTGAAATCTATCACAAGTAAAGGTTTGGTTCTCTATAATCGTAATTTCCGAGAAAATGATAAGTTGGTCAAAATTTTCACAGAGCAAGCGGGTAAGCGAATGTTTTTCGTGAAACATGCTAGAAATTCTAAGTTGAATCCGGTTATCCAACCACTAGTAGTGGCAGATTTTTTAATGAAAATAAATGATGACGGTTTAAGTTATATTGATGATTATCAAGAAATTAGAACTTTTCAGCATATCAATCATGATCTTTTTACAATGGCTTATGCGACTTATGTGGTAGCTCTGGCGGATGCCAGTATTCAGGATAATGAAATAGATTCTGCTCTCTTTGTTTTTTTGCAAAAGACATTAGAATTGATGGAGCAAGGTTTGGACTATGAAGTCTTGACAAATATTTTTGAAATTCAAATTTTATCGCGTTTTGGTGTTTCTTTGAATTTTCATGAGTGTTGTTTTTGCCACCAAATAGGGCTACCGTTTGATTTTTCTTTTACTTATAGTGGCGTTTTATGTCCGGAGCATTACGACAAGGACGAGCGACGGAGTCATTTGGAGCCCAATATTCCTTACTTATTAGACCAATTTCAGGCTGTTCAATTTAGTGAACTGGAGACAATTTCTTTGAAATCTGAATTGAAAAAACAATTGCGAAAAGTGATTGATCAAATTTATGAAGAATATGTTGGGATTCATCTAAAGTCCAAAAAATTTATTGATTCTCTGGGAGACTGGGGAGAAATCTTAAAGAACAAGGAGTCGAAATGAAAAAAATAGCAATTGATGCCATGGGTGGTGATTATGCCCCACAATCTATTGTAGAGGGGGTTAATCAAGCCTTGAATGATTTTTCGGATGTTGAAGTCATCCTTTATGGAGATGAAGCAAAAATCAAGCAGTATTTAAAGGCAACTGAGCGGGTTCGTATTGTTCATACAGATGAAAAAATCAATTCAGATGATGAGCCGACTAAAGCTATTCGTAAGAAGAAAAATGCCAGTATGGTGTTAGCGGCCAAAGCTGTAAAGACTGGAGAAGCTGATGCCATTCTTTCTGCGGGGAATACTGGAGCGCTTTTGGCTGCTGGATTCTTCATCGTCGGTCGTATCAAGAATATTGACCGTCCGGGTTTGATGTCCACATTACCAACGACAGATGGAAAAGGATTTGATATGTTGGACTTGGGAGCTAATGCAGAAAATACGGCTCATCATTTGCATCAGTATGCTATTTTAGGGTCATTTTATGCTGAAAATGTACGAGGAGTCAAGCAACCGCGTGTTGGGCTGTTAAATAACGGAACTGAAAGCAGTAAGGGAGATTCGCTTCGTAAGGAAGTGTATGATTTGTTAGTGTCGGATGCCTCATTGAATTTTATTGGAAATGTGGAAGCGCGTGATTTAATGGATCATGTAGCGGATGTTGTTGTAGCAGATGGGTTTACAGGTAATGCAGTATTGAAAGCTATGGAGGGAACCGCCATGGGAATTATGAGCCAGCTTAAAAAATCTATTTTAGATAGTGGCTGGAAAGCAAAACTAGGTGCAGTGTTGCTGAAAGACAGTCTAAAGTCTTTGAAGAGTAGTTTAAATTATTCTGAGGTAGGCGGTGCTGTTTTGTTTGGAGTGCAGGCACCTGTTGTTAAAACACATGGGGCGAGTGATGCGAAAGCAGTTTACAGCACGATTCGCCAAATTCGTACAATGTTAGAAACAGATGTTGTTGGAAAAGCGGTACAAGAATTTTCAGGAGAAGTAAAATGACAGAACAAGAAATTTATCAAAAAATTATAGAAATTATTCAGGAAAGTCAGGGTGAACATTTTGTTGTCACTAAAGAATTGAGTTTAAAAGATGATTTAAAAGCGGATTCGGTGGATTTGATGGAATTTATTCTAACTGTAGAAGATGAATTTAACATTGAAATTTCAGACGAAGATATAGATAGTTTGAATAATGTGAGCGATGTCGTCGCTTGCGTACAGAAAAACTTGAACAAAGGATAAAAGCGAACATTTTATCTCTATAAGAAATCAATTGTAAGAAAACAACTGAAAAACCAGTTGTTTTTTTGTTGTTTATCATTATTGTACGTTATTTTCTTGAAAAACTATTTCCAATATGATAGACTTAAGTCAGAAAAAGACGAAAGGCGAATATTAAAATGATGAGTGATTTATTATATTCGGGAAAAGCTAAAGATTTATTTTTGACAGATGATGAAAATATCATTGTTGCACGTTACAAAGACCAAGCGACAATGCTTAATGGCGCTCGTAAAGAGACGATTAAAGGGAAAGGTGTTCTTAATAATCAAATCTCATCTCTCATTTTTAGAAAATTAAATGCAGCTGGGGTTGCAACGCATTTCATTGAGAAAATATCAGAAACAGAACAACTGAATAAAAAGGTCAGCATTATTCCGCTTGAAGTTGTTCTGCGTAATGTGACAGCAGGTTCTTTTTCTAAACGTTTTGGGTTGGAAGAAGGAATCGAACTGGAAGAGCCAATTGTCGAATTTTATTATAAAAATGATAAATTGGATGATCCCTTCATTAATGATGAACATGTGAAATTTTTAAAGCTTGCTAACGATGAAGATATTGCCTATATTAAAGCTGAAACACGTCGGATAAACAAACTCTTGTCAGATTGGTTCCATCAAATCGGACTTAAATTAATTGATTTTAAATTGGAATTCGGTTTTGATAAAGATGGTAAAATTATCCTAGCAGATGAGTTTTCACCAGATAACTGTCGTCTTTGGGATGCGCAAGGGCATCACATGGACAAAGATGTCTTCCGAAGAGGGTTAGGAGAATTAACAGATGTTTACGAAGTGGTATGGGAAAAATTGCAAGAACTTAAGTAAGGATTGAACATGGATAGACGTATTTTTGTTGAGAAAAAAGCTAACTTTAGCATTAAATCGGAGTCACTGGTCAAAGAACTAACACATAATTTGCAGTTAACCTCTTTAAAAATTTTACGTATTGTGCAGGTGTATGATATCTTTAATTTAGAAGAAAGCCTGTTTGCGCGTGCGCAAAAGCATATCTTTTCTGAGCAGGTGACAGATACAATTTTAGATGAAGCAACTGTGCAGGCGGATCTTAACAGCCATGCTTTTTTTGCTATTGAAGCTTTGCCGGGTCAGTTTGACCAGCGGGCAGCAAGTTCACAAGAGGCTTTGCTCTTACTTGGTAGTGACAGCAACGTAACGGTTAATACTGCCCAGCTTTATCTGGTTAATAAGGATATTGATGCAACTGAGTTGGAAGCGGTGAAGCATTATCTTTTAAATCCAGTTGATTCGCGTTTCAAAGATATCACCTTGCCTATTCGTCCACAGGAATTTTCAAATTCTGACAAAACAATTCCAAATTTGGATTTCTTCAAGACTTATACAGCCGAAGATTTTGCGGCTTACAAGGCGGAACAAGGTTTGGCTATGGAAGTGGATGATCTTGTTTTTATTCAAGATTATTTTAAATCAATTGGGCGTGTGCCAACAGAAACAGAATTGAAAGTTTTGGATACCTACTGGTCTGACCATTGCCGTCACACGACTTTTGAGACAGAATTGAAAAATATTAACTTTTCAACTTCTAAGTTCCAGAAACAATTGCAGGCAACTTACGATAAATATATTGCCATGCGTGACGAATTGGGACGTTCTGAAAAGCCACAGACGCTTATGGATATGGCGACGATCTTTGGTCGTTATGAGCGTGCTAATGGGCGTTTGAACGACATGGAAGTGTCGGACGAAATCAATGCCTGCTCGATTGAAATTGAGGTAGATGTAGATGGTATCAAAGAACCTTGGCTGCTTATGTTCAAAAATGAAACCCACAATCACCCAACGGAAATTGAGCCTTTCGGTGGAGCTGCAACTTGTATTGGTGGTGCTATTCGGGATCCGTTGTCAGGTCGTTCTTATGTTTACCAAGCTATGCGTATATCAGGTGCAGGTGATATTACCGCACCAATAGCAGAAACACGCGCCGGTAAATTGCCACAACAAGTCATCTCTAAAACGGCGGCACACGGCTATTCGTCATACGGGAACCAAATAGGACTTGCGACTACCTATGTCAAAGAGTACTTCCATCCAGGCTTCGTTGCTAAGCGTATGGAGCTAGGTGCTGTTGTCGGTGCAGCACCAAAAGAAAATGTCGTGCGTAAAAAGCCAGAAGCTGGTGATGTGGTCATCCTTCTTGGTGGGAAAACAGGCCGTGACGGTGTCGGTGGTGCTACAGGCTCATCTAAGGTTCAAACGGTTGAATCGGTTGAGACAGCAGGTGCTGAAGTGCAAAAAGGGAATGCTATTGAAGAACGTAAGATTCAACGTCTTTTCCGCAATGGCAATGTCACTCGTCTCATCAAGAAATCAAATGACTTTGGTGCTGGCGGCGTCTGTGTGGCTATTGGTGAATTGGCAGATGGTCTTGAAATTGACTTGGACAAAGTGCCACTAAAATACCAAGGTCTTAACGGTACCGAAATTGCCATTTCTGAGTCACAAGAACGCATGGCTGTTGTTGTTCGTCCAAGTGATGTGGACGCCTTTATTGCAGCATGTCATAAAGAGAACATTGATGCAGTTGTTGTCGCGACTGTTACTGAAAAACCAAACCTTGTCATGACTTGGAAGGGTGAAACCATCGTTGACTTGGAACGTGCCTTCCTTGATACCAATGGTGTGCGTGTGGTTGTTGATGCAAACGTTGTGGATAGGGATGTTGCTCTTCCTGAGGTGCGTACCACGTCAGCAGCAACACTTGAAGCAGACACAGTGAAAGTTCTGTCTGATCTTAACCACGCTAGTCAAAAAGGGTTGCAAACCATCTTTGACAGCTCGGTTGGACGTTCAACAGTTAATCATCCAATCGGCGGTCGTTATCAAATTACGCCCACTGAAGCTTCTGTGCAAAAATTGCCAGTACAAAATGGTGTAACAACAACGGCTTCTGTCATGGCACAGGGATTCAATCCTTATATTGCGGAGTGGTCACCTTATCATGGTGCAGCTTACGCTGTTATTGAAGCAACAGCTCGCTTGGTAGCAACAGGTGCTGATTGGTCTCGTGCGCGTTTCTCTTACCAAGAATACTTTGAACGCATGGATAAACAAGCGGATCGCTTTGGTCAGCCAGTAGCTGCTCTGCTTGGTTCGATCGA
This sequence comes from Streptococcus sp. AS20, assembly GCF_000524255.1. NCBI lineage: Bacteria > Bacillati > Bacillota > Bacilli > Lactobacillales > Streptococcaceae > Streptococcus > Streptococcus sp. AS20. Next base: position 10,797 of record NZ_JANS01000001.1, read on the forward strand.
GGCACAAATCCAGCTTGGGCTACCATCAATCGGTGGTAAGGACTCCATGTCAGGGACCTTTGAAGAATTGACGGTACCGCCAACCTTGGTTGCCTTTGGTGTGACAACAGTAGATAGTCGCCAGGTGCTTTCTCCTGAGTTTAAGACTGCTGGGGAGAATATTTACTACATCCCAGGACAGGCTATTTCAGAAGACATTGATTTTGATTATATCAAGGCTAACTTTGCACAATTTGAAGCTATTCAGACTAAGCATAAAGTAACAGCAGCCTCAGCTGTTAAATACGGTGGTGTTCTTGAAAGTTTAGCACTTATGAGCTTTGGTAACCGTATTGGTGCAACTGTAGAAATAGCTGAGCTTGACAGCAGCTTGACAGCTCAGCTTGGTGGTTTTGTTTTTACATCTGATGAAGTCATTGCTGACGCAATGAAAATTGGTCAAACTGTTGCAGAATTTACAATAACTGTTAATGGTGTCAACTTGTCTGCTGCGAAATTACTTGCAGCCTTTGAAAGTAAGTTAGAAGATGTTTATCCAACCGAGTTTGAACAGTCAACAGTTCTTGAAGAAGTACCTGTTGTGGTATCTGATGCTGTTATAAAAGCTAAAGAAAGAATTGCACAGCCTCTGGTTTATATCCCAGTTTTCCCTGGTTCTAATTCAGAGTATGATTCAGCTAAGGCCTTTGAACAAGCTGGTGCCAAAGTCAACTTGGTGCCATTCGTGACTCTTAATGAAGCAGCAATTGAGGCTTCTGTTGACACCATGGTTGACAACATTGCTAAAGCCAATATTATCTTCTTTGTCGGTGGTTTCTCAGCAGCAGACGAGCCAGATGGTTCGGCTAAGTTTATCGTCAATATCTTACTTAATGAAAAAGTTCGCTCTGCTATTGACAGCTTCATTGAAAAGGGTGGCCTCATCATCGGTATCTGTAATGGGTTCCAAGCTCTTGTCAAATCCGGTCTTCTGCCTTATGGTGACTTTGAAGAAGTTGGCGAGACAAGCCCAACCCTCTTCTACAATGATGCCAACCAGCACGTGGCTAAGATGGTGGAAACCCGTATCGCTAATACCAACTCTCCATGGTTGGCAGGTGTTAAGGTTGGTGATATTCATGCGATTCCAGTCTCTCACGGTGAAGGGAAATTTGTCGTGACAGCTGAAGAATTTGCGGAACTGCGTGACAATGGTCAAATCTGGAGTCAGTACGTGGACTTTGATGGCAAGCCTTCTATGGATTCTAAATACAATCCAAATGGTTCACTCAACGCTATTGAAGGGATTACGAGTAAGAACGGTCAAATCATTGGTAAGATGGGACACTCGGAACGCTATGAAAATGGCCTCTTCCAAAACATCCCAGGTAACAAAGACCAGGGCCTATTTGAAAGTGCAGTGAAATACTTTACTGGAAAATAGCCTATTTATAGAAGGGATATTATGAAACAGTATGTTGCAAGGCTAGAAAAAGATTTTTCACTTATAGAACACGGATTTAAAGAGGAAGAACAAAGAGCCTTAACTGATTATAAATCCAACGATGGTGAGTATATCAAGAAATTAGCATTTTTAGCTTATCAATCTGATGTTTACCAAGTAAGAATGTACGCTGTATTCCTTTTCGGATACTTATCAAAAGATAAAGAAATTTTAATATTTATGAGAGATGAAGTTTCTAAAGATAGTAACTGGAGAGTTCAAGAAGTGTTGGCAAAGGCGTTTGATGAATTTTGTAAGAAAACAGGATATAAAAAAGCACTTCCAATTATTGATGAATGGTTAAAAAGTAGCAATCTCCATACGAGGAGAGCTGTTACAGAAGGGTTAAGAATATGGACAAATAGACCATACTTTAAAGAGAACCCTAATGAAGCTATCAGAAGAATAGCTGACTTAAAAGAGGATGTAAGCGAATATGTTAGAAAATCAGTAGGGAATGCTTTAAGAGACATTAGCAAAAAATTTCCAGATTTAGTTAAAATTGAGTTGAAAAATTGGAAATTAGAAAGTAAAGAAATTAACCAAGTTTATAAATTGGCAAGTAAATTTATTGATGCCTAGAATTTAAGTACAAAAGGTATATAAAATGACATACGAAGTAAAATCTCTCAACGAAGAATGTGGGGTCTTCGGTATCTGGGGACATCCTCAAGCAGCTCAAGTCACTTATTTTGGATTGCATAGTTTGCAACACCGTGGTCAAGAAGGTGCTGGCATTCTGACAAATGATGCTGGCAAATTGATACGACATCGTGATACAGGATTAATTTCAGAAGTTTTCAAAAATCCAGCTAATTTGGAAAAATTAACAGGTCAGGCTGCTATTGGGCATGTCCGTTATGCAACGGCTGGAGAAGCCTCTATTGATAATATCCAGCCTTTCCATTTTAAGTTTTACGATATGGAATTTGGTCTGGCACATAACGGTAATCTGACCAATACGAAAACCCTGAAGAAAGAATTAGAACATAACGGCGCTATTTTCTCTTCTTCATCTGATACGGAAATTCTGGCTCATCTTATTCGCTGCAGCCATAATCCAAGCTTTATGGGCAAGGTTAAGGAAGCGCTCAATACGGTCAAAGGTGGTTTTGCCTATCTTCTGATGATGGAAGATAAGCTGATTGCAGCTCTTGATCCAAACGGTTTTCGTCCGCTTTCTATTGGTAAAATGGCAAATGGTGCCATCGTTGTTTCCAGCGAAACCTGTGCCTTTGAAGTGGTGGGTGCCGAGTGGATTCGTGATGTCAAGCCGGGTGAAGTGGTTATCATTGATAACAGTGGTATCCAGTACGACACTTACACGACAGATACACAGCTGGCTATTTGTTCAATGGAATACATCTACTTTGCCCGTCCTGACTCAAATATTCACGGGATCAATGTCCACACTGCTCGTAAACGTATGGGAGCACAGTTGGCGCGTGAGTTCAAACATGAGGCAGACATTGTGGTTGGTGTACCTAATTCCTCACTCAGCGCAGCTATGGGCTTCGCCGAAGAATCAGGACTGCCAAATGAAATGGGTCTCATCAAAAATCAATACACTCAGCGAACCTTTATCCAGCCGACGCAAGAACTGCGTGAGCAAGGGGTTCGCATGAAACTTTCTGCCGTATCTGGAGTGGTTAAGGGCAAACGTGTCGTCATGATTGATGACTCCATCGTGCGTGGGACAACTTCACGTCGTATCGTTCAGCTCTTGAAAGAAGCTGGAGCTACAGAAGTTCACGTGGCAATTGCTAGCCCACCTCTAAAATATCCATGTTTCTATGGAATTGATATTCAAACACGGCGTGAATTGATTGCGGCTAATCATTCTGTTGAAGAAACACGCCAGATTATCGGTGCAGATAGCCTAACTTACTTGTCTATTGACGGCTTGATTGACTCTATCGGACTTGAAACAAATGCCCCAAACGGCGGTCTCTGTGTTGCTTACTTTGATGGAGAGTACCCAACACCGATTTACGATTACGAGAAAGATTATCGTAGAAGCTTGGATGAGAAGGTTAGTTTTTATTGATAGACCGAACTCAATAGCAGCTCTGCTATTTCCGAAGAAAAAAGAAGGAAAATATTATGACAGAAAAAAATGCTTACGCTCCACGTCTTACCACTGACTAAAGGCTAAAGCATTTGTCAGTGGACGCTTTGTCCTATGGGGCCAAAGCTAAAGACCTGACTAGCTTTTTCAGTCAAAATTATGGTTTGACTGAAAAAACGTCGCAATCTTCAATATGGTTTTTTGACAAAAAAGAGAAGGAAAATTATTATGACAAAAAATGCTTACGCTCAATCTGGTGTAGATGTTGAGGCGGGATACGAGGTTGTTGCTCGGATTAAGAAACATGTGGCGCGTACGGAGCGTCTTGGTGTTCTGGGGGCTCTCGGTGGCTTCGGTGGGATGTTTGATTTGTCCCAGCTGGATGTCAAAGAGCCTGTCTTGATTTCAGGAACGGACGGTGTCGGAACCAAGCTCATGCTGGCTATCAAGTACGACAAACACGATACCATTGGTCAGGACTGTGTGGCCATGTGTGTCAACGACATCATTGCTGCGGGTGCTGAACCTCTTTATTTCCTAGACTACATTGCAACGGGTAAGAATGAACCTGCTAAACTGGAGCAGGTGGTTGCTGGTGTGGCTGAAGGCTGTGTCCAAGCTGGTGCTGGTCTGATTGGCGGCGAAACAGCTGAAATGCCTGGTATGTATGGCAAAGACGATTACGACTTGGCTGGTTTTGCGGTTGGTGTGGCTGAAAAATCACAAATCATCGACGGCTCAAAAGTCAAAGAAGGAGATGTGCTACTGGGATTGGCTTCCAGCGGTATCCATTCAAACGGTTATTCGCTTGTCCGCCGTGTCTTTGCAGACTATACTGGTGAGGAAGAACTGCCAGAATTGGAAGGTAAAAAACTCAAAGATGTCTTACTTGAACCTACTCGTATCTATGTCAAAGCAGCTCTGCCATTGATTAAGGAAGAATTAGTCAACGGTATTGCCCACATCACAGGTGGCGGCTTTATCGAAAATGTCCCACGTATGTTTGGGGACGATTTGGCAGCCGAAATCGAAGAAGACAAGGTGCCAGTTCTGCCAATCTTCAAGGCGCTTGAAAAATATGGTGAGCTGAAGCACGACAAAATGTTTGAAATCTTCAACATGGGTATCGGGCTCATGCTGGCTGTCAGTCCTGAAAAGGTTGACCGTGTCAAGGAAGTCCTTGATGAGCCTGTTTATAAGCTTGGGCGTATCGTGAAAAAGGCTGACGCAAGTGTGGTGATCAAATAATGAGCAAAAAAATTGCTGTTTTCGCTTCTGGTAATGGGTCAAATTTTCAGGTGATTGCCGAAGAATTTCCAGTGGAGTTTGTTTTTTCAGACCATCGTGACGCCTATGTGCTCGAGCGTGCCGACAAGCTTGGCGTTCTGTCCTACGCTTTTGAACTCAAGGAGTTTGAGAACAAGGCAGAATACGAAGAAGCAATTGTCAATCTCTTGGCTCAGCACCAGATTGACTTGGTTTGTCTAGCAGGCTATATGAAAATCGTTGGGCCAACCTTGCTTTCTGCTTACCAAGGTCGTATGATCAATATCCACCCAGCTTACCTGCCAGAATTTCCAGGAGCTCACGGTATCGAAGATGCTTGGAATGCTGGGGTCGACCAGTCTGGCGTGACCATTCACTGGGTTGACTCTGGTGTGGATACAGGCAAGGTCATTAAACAAGTCCGTGTCCCACGGCTAATTCATGATACGATTGAAAGTTTTGAAGAACGCATCCATGCTGCTGAGTATCAGCTCTATCCTCAAGTGCTGGAGAGTTTAGGGGCCGAGAGAAGATAAGAAGGTAGTGAGAGATGATTTTATGGTAAAGGTAAGGACCTGTTCATAAACTATCTCTATCAGGGTTGGTAAATCATGAGTAGGGGCGTTAGCTAAGGAGAATTTTATGGGTCTATTTGATTTTTTTAAGAAGAAATTTTCCAGTGAAGAGATACCAATTGAAGATGGAGATAAGACTGTTGTTAAATCTGAAGATACAGATGATAGCGCTCCAGGATGGGAAGCGATTGATGCAGAATTTGATCGTTTATATCCTGATCAGCCCAATCCTCTTCATTATGGGACGGTTGTCAAGTATATGTTTGGGGGTCCAGATCCACTTGACGGTATAAGTGTCTACGATGCGGGAGATTTTTGGCATTTTGTCAGCTATGGCTTGTCGGAGTTATATACAAAAGAAAGCACCGACTCAGAATACAGTGGTTATGGGATTGAATTGACTTTTAAGTTAAAGAAATCTACTAATGACGAAGAAGAAATCAAAAATGGCTGTGGTTTATTGCAGTATGTTGCAAGATATATTTTTAAAACAGGAAAAGTAGTTTTACCAGAAGAATATATTTATATGAAGCAAACGGTAGGAATCGATATCCAGCAGAAATCTAAACTGACAGGTTTTCTGACCGCTAGTGACAATCTAGCTAAGCCTCTAGATACTCCTCATGGAAAAGTAGAATTTGTCACTCTGATTGGTGCGACAGATGCAGAACTGCGAAGTGTTTATGAAAGTGAAACAAGTAAGTTTGAGGTAAGGAAATTGTTGCAAGAGCTTGGAAATCAGATTACAGACTATAATCGCCAGTCCTTAGTTTAGATAATTTGAAGGAATCTATTGATAAAATGAAAGGAAAAAACATGACTAAACGCGCACTTATCAGCGTCTCAGACAAATCGGGCATTGTTGACTTTGCTCAAGAATTGAAAAACTTGGGTTGGGAAATTGTCTCAACCGGTGGAACTAAGGTTGCCCTTGACAAGGCAGGGATTGACACCATCGCTATTGACGATGTGACTGGCTTTCCTGAAATGATGGATGGTCGTGTCAAGACTCTTCACCCAAACATTCATGGCGGTCTATTGGCGCGCCGCGACCTTGATAGTCATGTTAATGCTATGAAGGAACATGGAATCACACCGATTAATTTGGTCGTTGTCAACCTTTACCCATTCAAGGAGACTATTCTTAAACCAGATGCGACCTATGCGGATGCGGTTGAAAATATTGATATCGGCGGACCATCTATGCTGCGCTCAGCAGCTAAAAACCATGCCAGTGTGACGGTTGTGGTTGATCCAGCGGATTATGCCCTTGTTTTGGATGAATTGTCAGCGAACGGCGAAACAACTTATGAAACTCGTAAACGTCTGGCAGCAAAAGTTTTCCGTCACACCGCAGCTTACGATGCCCTCATCGCTGAATATTTCACTGCTCAAGTGGGTGAAGAAAAACCTGAAAAACTCACCTTGACTTATGACCTCAAGCAACCAATGCGTTATGGTGAAAATCCACAGCAGGATGCGGATTTCTACCAAAAAGCCTTGCCAACTGCTTATTCTATTGCCTCTGCTAAGCAGCTCAACGGTAAGGAATTGTCCTTCAACAATATTCGCGATGCTGATGCGGCTATACGTGTCATTCGTGACTTTAAAGACCGTCCAACCGTTGTGGCGCTCAAGCACATGAATCCATGTGGTATCGGTCAGGCTGATGACATTGAAACAGCTTGGGATTACGCTTATGAGGCTGATTCAGTTTCGATCTTCGGTGGCATTGTTGTCCTAAACCGTGAGGTTGATGTAGCGACAGCTGAGAAGATGCACGCTATCTTCCTAGAAATCATCATTGCGCCATCTTATACAGACGAAGCGCTAGCTATTCTCACAACCAAAAAGAAAAATCTGCGTATTCTGCAACTTCCCTTTGACGCTCAAGAAGCTAGCGAGGCTGAAAAAGAGTATACTGGCGTGGTTGGTGGCCTCCTTGTGCAAAATCAAGACGTGGTCAAAGAAAGTCCAGCCGATTGGCAGGTCGTTACCAAGCGCCAGCCAACTAAAACGGAAGAAACTGCTCTTGAATTTGCTTGGAAAGCTATCAAGTATGTCAAGTCTAATGGCATTATCGTGACCAATGACCACATGACACTTGGTGTCGGTCCGGGTCAGACCAATCGTGTCGCTTCTGTCCGCATCGCCATTGACCAAGCTAAAGATCACCTTGACGGGGCTGTTCTTGCTTCTGACGCTTTCTTCCCGTTTGCTGATAACGTTGAAGAAATTGCAGCTGCTGGTATCAAAGCTATCATCCAACCCGGCGGTTCCGTCCGTGACCAAGAGTCTATCGATATGGCTGACAAATACGGCATTGCTATGGTATTTACGGGTGTGAGACATTTTAGACATTGAGAACAGAAAAAACCTTGGAATTTTTTCCAAGGTTTTAAAGTTTTTTAGAGAGAGTTATTTTGGATAAATATAGCTAACTGCACCTTGTCCTGCTGTATGGGGATTAAACCAGCCACGAAAGTTGCCAATGTACTGTTTCCCAGCGTAGTTTGCCTCTTGAATCTGAATGCGTGTGTTTGAGGCGACGTGAGTGACGACTCCAACGTGTCCGTAACTACCATCTGTCCAACAAATAATGGCTCCGACTTGTGGAGTTGTTCCTGTTTTAAAACCAGCACGTCTGGCACTAGTAGCCCAATCGCCACCATTTCCCCAATAATTTCCAGCCCAAGGTGCTAGAGCTTTAGCGCCCCAAGTGCATTGACCTTTTGGATAAGTAGTTGCAGCGGCATAATTGGGTTGAAAAGATATAACAGGTTTCTCTACTTGATAGCTCGTACCTGTTAGTCCAATCATTTTACCGTTGAGATTGCGGTAGACATGTGTGTGGAAAAGCCCGCTGCCAGTGTGTTTTTGCGTATCAATTGTGAACTTGTAGATACCATTTCCAGTTTTAGTAGCTGTGTACCACTGGATATCATCTTGCCCGTTGACTTCAGACCAGGTAGGCAGGATGATATTTCCATCTCCATAAGCATCTGTTACTGTTACTTCATAATTGTAGATCGAGCGTTTTGTGACAGCTACTTTCGTTTTTATCTGTTCTGCGGACATGCTAACCGAATCTGTTGCATAACTATGCTCACTACCGTCTTTATATTTTACATAAATATGATTGATATAGGTTCCAGACAAAGCCTGATGATTGCGGATATTAAAGGTTGTTGAAAAAGTTCCGTCTCCATTGTCAGTGGCTGTGTACCATTTGATATTACTCTGATTTGTAGTACTCCAAATAGGAACGCGAACGGATTGAATGGATTTGGATTTTGAAGTTTCCTTAATTGTGACCGTATATGTTCCTTGTTCTTGATTGATATTTTCAACAGAGAATAATGGCTTTTGCTCTTCTTCCGAAGGTAATTGATCGGAACGAACTTGTACTGTAGTTCCAGCTAAGCCAGTAAACTCTGGTTTGACATAGCTTTCTCCGTAAAGATGAATGTGATAAGTTCCTGTGTCATAGTTGTGTTTTTTTAGCTCAACTCTAACATTGTAGCTTCCATCATGATTTTTAGTAGCTGCATACCATTGAAGATCATCCTGTCCGTTTTTATCAGACCAAGTTGGAACAGTAAGTTTATAGATTGTTTCAGGGACATTTTTGATCTGAATATCCATGATGCCAGGTTCTGGAAAACTAGTTTGGATAGTAGGATTTGGTTTTTCAAGGTTAAAAGTGGTACCGTTTAAACCAATCATCTTTCCGTTTTTATTTTCATAAGTATGAACATGGTAAATGCCATAGCCTCTATGATTAGATAAGTCAATTTCTGTCTTATTTTGACCTGCTGTATACCACTTGATGTCATCTTGCCCTTTTTCGTCAGACCAAACAGCGTGTAAAATATTAGCATTGGTTTGATCCTTGTTTCGAGTGAAGGATATTTGAGCATTCTTTCCAAAAACTGTTGTAGAAACCGTACTATTAGCGGGTTTTTCCACTTTGAAAGTCGTTCCATTTAAACCGATCATTTTTCCATTGATGTTGATATATGTATGGACATGGAAAGTACCGTACCCAGAATGTTGGCTCAAATCAACAGTTGTTGATGTTTGAGATGCGGAATACCATTTAAGGTCATCTTGCCCATTTTCATCAGACCAAACAGCATGGGAAATGGTGTAGGGGTTTTGGGCTTGTGAACGTATGTAGTTGATAGAAACGCTATTGCCAGAAACATTGACAGTAACATCGCTAGCAAGAGTTGTTGGATTTGAGCTTTTTGAAGCATTATTTGCTTCCGAGGCTTGAACTGTTAGTTGAGCTGAAAAAACACTCAAAAGGGCGCTGGATAGTAAAAACAATTGACTATATTTTTTCATAAATCTCCTTTGAATAAATAATTTGGATAGTTCCATTTAGATTATTCGGGAAAGAAATTAAAAATTAAAAAACTATTTTTTTTGTGAATTTGTGAGATGACGGAAGAGTCAGCTTTGCTCTATTTGTAAAATGTTCGAAAAGGAGCAGAGGAATGATGACATCACGTCGGATACTATCGCATCAGATTATTGTAGCTGTCAACAATAGAAACAGGAAATATGTTTATACTAAGAAGTAAGCTGGGAAGGGTGGATTTTTCATGCGGACGTCGTGGCAATAAGCATTTCTTTCTTGACAAATTACTGATAACTTTAGTAAAATGATGTTAATAGGATCGCCCACCTCTCCCTGAAGTGACAAGGCGAACATTTTTAACATAAATATTGGACGAGAAGTAAGCCCTATATAGTTTGCTTTTTTGTTATAATGAAAGAGTATACAATTTTAATTTAAAAATGTCACTCAATTATTAATATATTTTAAGCATTAAAACAAAGTGAAATTTAGAATTGAGACGCAGTATGTATATAATTAATTTGAACCCTAAACAAAGTGAACGAAGGGCTGTTTCACATCTTACAGGACTTTCTGAGACTGATTTTCTTCCTAATTTTATATTGAGTAATGAAGTGAAGAAATATCAGCAAGAAATTTCTTCTATTATCCAAGATTACAAGCTGAAATTTCTGGTAGATACTAAGAATTTTTCTAAAAATGAGCTTCCAGATCTTATTCAATATATCAATTCTGTAAGTTCTAATATTTCATTAGTATATAATTTGGATAATCTCTCTAATAACACTGTGGTAAGTGATTTTTTAAAAATTTCTCTTACTGAACTTAATCCTATAGTTAGTAATTGGCTTGTTTCTGATAGTCAAGATATTCCTCAAAATATTATATTTGATTTTGGATATATTTCAAAAATGCCCACTATTGAGGATATAAATAAAGTTTCTGGTGCCATAAGAAGATTAAATACAAAAAATATAATAATTTCAAGTGGTGCAGTTCCAGATGTGGTTCCTGTAAAGAGAGAAGAAAATTACAGTTTGCAAAGATATGAGAAATTGCTATTCAATGAATTACAGACTTTGACCCATAAAAAACTAATATATAGTGATTATGGCACTATTCATCCGTTGCCTATGGGTAAAGGATTTACTGCAACTGTACAAATTAAGTATACGACCTCAGATAATTATATTTTTGTACGAAATGGTCAATTTAGGGGGAATTATAAACTGTTTCCAGTGGCCAATGAAATTTGTAAACATCCCATTTTTGATGAGAATCATTGTTGGGGCGAGCAATTGATTCAAGAAATTCACGTAACGGGAAATAATCAAGGTAATCCAAGTATTTGGGTGTCTATAGGTTTAAATCACCATATTCAACTATGTATAGATGAAACTAGATAAATAATTATTTCAATATAGTAAAGATGGAACACTATAGAAGTGTTCCATCTTTATATAAGTTTCGGATATCATATCCTTTAAAAATTTGACGAGTTAGATTTTTTATCAGATTTTGCTGTTTTTTAGAGGCATTAGAGTTAATCATTGTAACAATATCTTGTTTCATCATTGCCTGGATATCTGTTCGCTTATATATTTTTTGATAATTTGGCAATTCTTTAGCTAGATACTTTATTTGATTGCTTGATAATAAATAAAGAAATGAATGAAAAGAAAAGTTGGGGTTTAGCTTAGCAATTCGTACAAAATTCAAAGTAATCTTACCTTGCCTTGTTGTGGAGGCAAGAATGATTCCCCAATGTTTGGGAATTTGAGGTTCAATCTGATTGATAAATTTTTTTCCAATAACAATATAATTTTTCTCAAACACTTTATCATATTCTTTTACTTGGGAAAGTAATCTTTTGAGAGAGTCAAAATCGCTCTTGATTTCATAAGCAGTGAAATGTCCATTAACAGCAACTAAATCGGCTCTTGACTTACCTGAAGGAAGAGTAAATTCATCATAAATATAACAATCTTTATATGTTGATAATCTTTCTTTTAAAACTTCTCGAATTTGCTTGTCATCTAGTTTCATAATTTTCACCTAATTCATTATTTATTTTTTTGAATTGTTTGTCAAGTCTTTTTTCAGAAGTTCAATAAGAAAAATAATGTTGCCCTGTTGTCAAGTCAAATGCAACAGGTTCGAAGCTGAATTAGATTTCCTCTTCTTAGGCTGTTCGGGCTAGTTCAAACAGAACATTTGCGGTTTAGTATTGATGAAGTCGTCTAGATCTGTTATTGATGACCGAGACGTAGAGATTGAATTCCGCTGTTGTTAAGAAGTTAAGAGAAACACCTTTCGGTAGAAACTCTCGCAAGAGACCATTGAAATTCTCATTTGAACCTCTCTCATGGGATGAGTAAGGATGAGCAAAATAAACATTAATGCCTTTCAAGTCAGACAAGAGACTGAATTCAGAACCATTGTCCGCTGTGATTGAAGAAATAGGATACTGTGTTAATAATTTCTTCACAGCACTATTGATTGTTCTAGCCTGCTTGTCAGCTAGTTTCACAGCAATGGCAAATCGTGTTTGTCGCTCTACTAAGGTCATCAGAACAGCTTCACCTTTGGTTTTCTTCCCAAGAACTAAGTCAATTTCCTAATGACCAAATTCAGAGCGATCGTTAATGGCTTTTGGACGTTCTGCAATGGACTTACCGAGCCTTTTCTGATTGGTATTTGGCTTGCTTTTGGAACATTTCCTAAAATGTTCTAAAGTATTTGATATAATGGGAAAAGTAGCTTATTATTGTAGTTAGAAAAAGGGGGTATATATGTCAAAGAAAAAAAGAAAATACAGGTGTGCACTATGTCAAAACTATTTTAAAAAGTCTGAACTAAGTGCAGAGCATTATCCTGCAAAAAGTGTCGGAAACAATGATATTATAGCTCTTGATTTTACAAAAATGATAGATACAATACAGTCACCTATAATACACAATGTAATTAACAAGCAGGTTATTAAAGGAGAAAAGTATGAAAATGTAATTGGTGAAATTTTTGACAGTTATTTAGCTACGGATTTATATCCAGAAGGACGCACAACCTATTCTTTATGTAGGGCTTGTAATACATTTTTAGGAAAGTATGATGAAAGTTATCAAAAATTTTTTAATGTATTCGGTAATCCAGAAAAGGTGAAAGGTTTTCAAAGAAAAACAAAATTACAAATAATCAAAGCAGTATTTGGGAAATTTTTATCTCTTCCAGAAGCCAAAAAAGAAAATTTTGATTTTAGAGATTTTGTTAAAAATGTTGAAAATGAGCAATATAAAGGTGTTTGGAATCTTTATTTAGTAAAACGTAACTATACAACAGATTTAATGGGATTTGGTGACATTAGTACAGGAAAACTTTCTTTTGACGAGGGAGTGGTTTATGAGTTGTCTGATGAAAAATTTATTTATAATTTGATGAATTTTCCAAAACATAATTGTTTTAAAATGACAAATATTTTTGATATTTTGAATAAAAACTATGAATTGGTTGAAGGTGTCGAAGAAAATGGAGGTTATCATAGTCAATTACAAATAGGTAAGTTATTCACTCATCAAAAGTTGGATGAAAATGCTTTATTAAAAAAGTAAAATATTTTATTAATGCAAATATAAGAGATAAAAGTAACTATCAAAAATATTAATTAAGTGGCTGATAATTACTCGTTAAATAGAGAATTTAGTTGAAAAAGCAGTATTTTATGGATAGTAAATCGGTCAAATAAGGGTGTTTGTAAAAGTATAAAAAATAATACATTCAATATTGTTAAAATTAAAAATTTTATCTTGGTATGATTATGCTAGAGATAATGTTTTTAAACCTACACTGTATATTATTGGGGTTGATGATCAAGTTACATTTATCTTTTTTCCTTTGTTTAAAATTACGAACAAATATGTTATAATATTCCTGTATAATTCGTGAAATGAAAGGGATTGAACCCGAGCGGAAGGCTCGGAATCTAGAGGGATCGTCTTGTGTCCAAGCACACTGCGTTGATTCATTAAAATTCTGCTGCTTTTTCTGTTCGCTCTTGGTATCTTGCATTATGAAACTTTTAGTTGTTGGTTCAGGTGGTCGTGAGCATGCGATTGCCAAGAAGTTGTTGGCATCTCGGGATGTTGAGCAGGTCTTTGTTGCTCCCGGCAATGATGGCATGACTCTGGATGGTTTGGATTTGGTGAATATCAGAATTTCCGAACATTCCAAGTTGATTGAGTTTGCCAAAGCAAATGCTATTGCTTGGACCTTTATTGGTCCTGATGATGCGCTAGCGGCTGGTATCGTTGATGATTTTAACCAAGCTGGGCTTGAGGCTTTTGGTCCGACTAAGTTAGCAGCGGAGCTGGAGTGGTCTAAGGATTTTGCTAAGGAAATCATGGTCAAATACGGCGTTCCGACAGCAGCCTATGGCACATTTTCCGACTTTGAGAAAGCTAAAGCTTACATCGAAGAGCAGGGCGCTCCAATCGTGGTCAAGGCGGATGGCTTGGCATTGGGTAAGGGAGTAGTCGTGGCTGAAACCGTGGAGCAGGCGGTCGAGGCGGCGCATGAAATGCTGCTGGACAATAAGTTCGGCGACTCGGGTGCGCGCGTGGTTATTGAGGAGTTCCTTGATGGCGAGGAATTCTCTCTCTTTGCCTTTGTCAATGGGGACAAGTTTTACATTATGCCTGCGGCGCAGGATCACAAGCGGGCCTATGATGGTGATAAGGGACCAAATACAGGCGGTATGGGTGCCTATGCTCCTGTTCCTCACCTGCCGCAAAGCGTGATTGACCAGTCGGTTGATGCTATTATCAAGCCAGTGCTTGAGGGCATGATTGCTGAGGGCCGCCCTTATCTTGGCGTGCTCTACGCGGGGCTTATCTTGACTAAGGACGGTCCTAAGGTTATCGAGTTCAACTCTCGCTTTGGCGATCCTGAGACCCAAGTTATCCTGCCGCGCCTGACTTCTGACTTTGCACAGAATATCACGGATATTTTGGCTGGCAGGAACCCTGACATCACTTGGCTGGATTCGGGCGTGACCCTAGGCGTGGTGGTTGCTTCAAATGGCTATCCGCTCGCTTATGAAAAAGGAGTGCTTCTGCCAGAAAAGACCGGTGGCGACATAATCACCTATTATGCAGGGGCTAAGTTTGATGGCAATAGCCAGCTACTCTTGTCAAACGGCGGCCGCGTCTACATGCTGGTTACTACAGCCGACAGCGTCAAGGCTGCGCAGGACAAAATCTATAAGAAACTTGCAGAACAAGAAACAGCAGGCCTCTTTTATCGGCAAGATATCGGGAGTAAGGCGATTAAAGATTAAATCTACTCGTTTAAAAATTAGTGTTTTCTAAAGCAACCGAAGGTTGCTAGAATCCGACAGTTTCTTCCGTAGTGAAAAGATGATTAACCACGGTTAATCGTCTAGGGAAATTTCGAGACCCTGGGCTCGAATTTAAGCAATGGAACGCCATAGGCGGTCGCTTACGTCCCCACTACTTAAGGAAACTGTCAAAAAAGGAAGAATGTTATGAAAAAACCACTTATTTCTATTATTATGGGTTCCAAATCCGACTGGAGCACTATGCAAAAAACCGCTCAAGTTTTGGATAACTTCGGCGTGGCCTATGAAAAGAAAGTCGTCTCTGCCCACCGCACACCGGACCTCATGTTCAAACATGCAGAAGAAGCTCGCAGCCGCGGCATCAAGGTCATCATTGCAGGTGCAGGCGGTGCCGCGCATTTGCCGGGTATGGTGGCAGCTAAAACAACACTGCCTGTCATCGGTGTACCTGTCAAATCACGCGCGCTCAGCGGTCTGGACTCTCTTTATTCGATTGTGCAGATGCCAGGTGGTGTGCCTGTGGCAACTATGGCCATTGGGGAAGCGGGAGCGACCAACGCTGCCCTAACTGCCCTTCGGATCTTGGCGATTGAAGATCAAGACCTAGCAGCAGCGCTAGCGGATTTTGCTGAAGAACAAGGAAAAATCGCAGAGGAGTCTAGTAATGAGCTCATCTAAAACAATCGGGATCATCGGCGGCGGTCAGCTGGGTCAGATGATGGCTATCGCGGCGGTTTACATGGGGCACAAGGTGGTGACGCTGGATCCAACGGCGGACTGTCCTGCCTCGCGCGTGTCTGAGATGATTGTGGCGCCTTACGATGATGTGGATGCTTTGCGTCAATTGGCGGAGCGTTGCGACGTACTGACCTATGAGTTTGAAAATGTCGACGCTGACGGTCTTGATGCAGTCGTAGGAGGCGGTCAGCTGCCGCAGGGTACTGATCTACTACGCATTTCGCAAAACCGTATTTTTGAAAAGAACTTCCTCGCCAACAAGGCTGGCGTGACGATCACTCCATATAAGGTAGTGACCTCTAGTTTGGACTTGGAGGATTTGGATTTGGGCAAGACTTACGTCTTGAAAACGGCCACAGGCGGTTATGATGGACACGGTCAAGTCGTCATTAAATCACCCGACGATTTAGCTGCCGCGAATCAATTAGCCAATTCTGCTGAGTGCGTCTTGGAAGAATTTGTGGACTTTGACCTTGAAATCTCAGTTATTGTCTCAGGTAATGGCAAGGACGTGACGGTCTTCCCCGTTCAGGAAAATATCCACCGCAACAACATTCTTTCGAAGACCATCGTCCCAGCTCGCATTTCAGAGAGTCTAGCAGACAAGGCCAAAGCTATGGCGGTGCGAATCGCAGAACAGCTTAATCTGTCTGGAACGCTCTGCGTGGAAATGTTTGCGACAGCTGATGATATCATCGTCAATGAAATCGCCCCACGCCCCCACAACTCAGGACACTACTCGATCGAAGCCTGCGACTTCTCACAATTTGACACGCATATTTTGGGTGTTCTCGGAGAACCATTACCAGCCATTAAACTCCATGCGCCTGCTGTTATGCTTAATGTCCTCGGCCAGCATGTCGAGGCTGCTGAAAAATATGTCACAGAAAATCCAAGCGCCCACCTCCACATGTATGGTAAAATAGAAGCGAAGCACAACCGCAAGATGGGACATGTGACTTTGTTTAGTGATGTGCCAGATAGTGTGGTTGAATTTGGGAAAGGGATTGATTTTTAGGTGAAGCCTATGATTCAAATAATCGTAAATGCATTTGTTGAAAAGGATAAGACGGGAGCAGTTGTCGAAGTCTTGTATGCCAGTAGCGATCACGAAAAAGTGAAAGCTAAATATGAAGAGCTAGTGGCTCAGTACCCAGAAAACTATCTAGCAATTTACGATTTACCACTGGATACAGATTTGAATACACTAGCTCACTATCCGTCTGTGTTTATTGGGAAAGAGGAGTTTTAGTGACCTTGTTAGAAGATGTTTATAATGAAATCTTTAATCCAGAGTATTTAATTAAATACGGTTATTTCTCTTATAAAAAGAATAAAGAGAAAGATTCAGATGATGATAGTTATTTTAGTACAGAAACATTTTATAGAATGTTCAACTTAAATCAACTTTCTCAAATAGCTATTAATTGTTTGTCATCTCGTTATGATATGACAATTACGGAACCAATATACTTTAATATTCCTAAAAAAGGTCTGATTAGAAGACAGTATAAACTTCCAAATTTGTATAGCTATACTAACTTGATTAAGTATATGTGTGATAACAAAAATGAGTTTATTGATATTTTTTTAGAAAATAACTTTTCAACATCTAAGTTTTTTGATTCTCCTAAATATAAATATGCTGTAACAGAAGAAATAAAATCAAAATTATTATATTCTGGCAACAAACAGCTACATCTTGATTTATCTAATTTTTATCACACTTTATATACTCATAGTATCCCTTGGATGCTAATGGGAAAAGCTACTGCAAAATTAAGTAGAAGTGGAGGTTTTGCAAACGATTTGGATAAATTAATTGAAGCTTGTCAGTATGGAGAGACTCATGGTATTCCAACAGGAAATTTAGCTTCAAGGATTATAGCTGAGTTGTTCATGTGTTATTTTGATAAAGAAATAGAGAAAAAAGGCTTTAAATATGCTCGTTATGTTGATGACTTCACCTTTACGTATTCTATGGAATCAGAAAAAGAAGAATTCTTAGAACAAGTGAACTTATTATGTAGGGAATATAACTTGTACTTAAATTCAGAAAAAACTATTATTGAGAATTTCCCACAAAATAATAATAGGAGTAAATTAAAAATTTTTAGTTTTTTCGATAGCTGTGATTTTATAACCAAACAACCACCAGTGCAACGAGATTTGATTAATAATTATTTGGATTTATGTATTACTGAAGAAAGTAAAGGAAATAAAGGATCGCTAAAAATAATTTTTTCAGGTCTTCAAAGAAGTATTGTATATTTTGGCAAACTATCAGAAAATAGAATTAATGAATTGTTTCTTTATATCAATCCAAAGACAAAAACATCGTTATTAGAAAAGATATTTGATATTTCTATAAAAAAACCAGAATTGACCAATAGATTCATGGATTTGTTTGAAGATTTATTTACAAGTTCTAAACTTAAAGTAGGGGCAAAAAAAATAATTCAGAAATATTTTGAAGAAAATACTAGAAATTTAATATCTAAAATTTTTTATTATAAAAAGAATAATTTTAGTCAGGAATTTTATCAAATTTTACTTTATATTGTTCAATTTAATGTAAATACAAGAGGAATTATATCTAAAAAAAATCTATTATCTTTGATAGATGAGAGGGTAGATGATTTTTCTCTTTGTTTATTAACTATTATTTATATAAAACGGGAGTTAGATAGTAAAGATTTATTAGATAAAATAAATAATTTGCTAGAAGAGACTTGTAGAAATTATCCAAATCAATCACGATTTTCAGGAAAATTATGGTACTATAGATATTTTATATATTATTTAATAAAAAATAATATAATTAATAATACAATAGTCAGGTCGTATTTGAGGAGCAAAGGATATCAATCAGGAAGATATGGTTATAAGTCAGAACTAAACGCGAGTTACATTTTTACCCAAGGGAATCAACAAAATATAAATAATTTTTACAAAGATTTGCTTGATTCAAATGTTGCATTGGTTGATTGTGGGGAAAATCAAGACTTTATATATTTTTAGTTTATATACTCTTCCTAAAAGATAAGATGATTAGAAGTGTCTTTAGCAATTAGAAATATCGAAAGGAAAATTAAACATGATTGAAAGATATAGCCGCCCCGAAATGGCGAACATTTGGAGTGAAGAAAATAAATACCGTGCTTGGCTTGAGGTGGAAATCTTGGCTGACGAGGCATGGGCTGAGTTGGGGGAAATCCCTAAGGAAGATGTGGCTTTGATTCGCGAGAAGGCGGACTTTGACATCGACCGTATTTTGGAGATTGAGCAGGAGACACGCCACGATGTGGTAGCTTTCACGCGTGCGGTTTCTGAGACTCTTGGTGAAGAGCGTAAGTGGGTTCACTATGGATTGACTTCTACTGACGTGGTGGATACGGCCTACGGTTACCTCTACAAGCAGGCCAACGACATCATCCGCAAGGACCTTGAAAACTTCCTTAACATCATCGCTGATAAGGCTAAGGAGCACAAGTTCACCATCATGATGGGTCGTACCCACGGTGTGCACGCTGAGCCTACAACTTTTGGTCTTAAATTGGCGACTTGGTACAGCGAAATGAAGCGCAATATCGAGCGTTTTGAACATGCGGCTGCTGGTGTGGAAGCTGGTAAGATTTCTGGTGCGGTTGGGAACTTTGCCAACATCCCACCATTTGTAGAGGAATATGTCTGCGAAAAATTGGGTATCCGTGCCCAAGAAATCTCTACACAAGTCCTTCCTCGTGACCTTCACGCTGAGTATTTTGCGGTTCTTGCCAGCATTGCAACTTCGATCGAGCGTATGGCAACGGAGATCCGTGGTCTTCAAAAATCAGAACAACGCGAAGTGGAAGAATTCTTTGCTAAGGGGCAAAAAGGTTCATCAGCTATGCCTCACAAACGCAATCCTATCGGTTCTGAAAACATGACAGGTCTTGCGCGTGTTATCCGTGGTCACATGATAACAGCCTATGAGAACGTAGCTCTCTGGCACGAACGTGACATCTCTCACTCATCAGCTGAGCGTATCATCACACCAGATACGACCATTTTGATTGACTATATGCTCAACCGTTTTGGAAATATCGTTAAGAACTTGACGGTCTTCCCTGAAAACATGATCCGCAACATGAACTCTACTTTTGGTCTTATCTTTAGCCAACGTGCTATGTTGACCTTGATTGAAAAAGGCATGACCCGTGAGCAAGCCTATGACTTGGTGCAACCAAAAACAGCCTACTCTTGGGATAACCAAGTAGACTTCAAACCACTCCTGGAAGCAGATCCAGAAGTAACCTCACGCCTTAGTCAAGAGGAAATCGACGAAATCTTCAATCCAGCATACTACACCAAACGAGTAGATGAAATCTTCAAGCGCGTGGGGCTAGATTAAACATAAAAATGAGCCTGGGCAAAAAGTCCAGGCTTTTGAATTTAAATTAGAAAAATAGATGACGCAGTGGTTGATTGGCATCTTCTTTCGCTTTTAAGCTCCAAAGATGACTTAATCAACTGGGCGGGGGTGGGAAAACGAACTTTTTTAACTTATTTGAAGTTCTTTCCCACTCCTGTTTTCTTTATCTTAAATTTGACTGGCCAGCTGCCCGATTTTCTTGAGCATTTCTTGGCGTTGTTGGTCTGTTTTGCGTTCTACACTGTTGAGTTCAGTCAGTTTGACTGGAGAAATACCGCAAGGTTTCAGGATTTGATTTTTAAGCACTTTGCCATAGTCTTGGACGAAAGGTAGAGCAAAGGCTGGAGTATTATGACTGGTGATAATCCAGCCGGACTTGCCTTGCAGGTGGCCTTGGAGTCCGACTTTCTTATAAGAGTAGGCGAAGTCAGCCGCAAAGACGCGATCGATAAAGCCTTTAAGAATGGCCGGCATACCGCTCCACCAGATAGGGAAAATGAAAATCAGATGGTCTGCCCAAGTAATCAAATCCCGGTATTTTGCCATTTCAGGGTCTTTGTGCAGGTCACGGCGTCTATGTTCATGGTCAAAGCGCAAAATCGGATCAAAATTTTCAGCATACAAGTCCAAGGTTTTCACTTCGTGCTTCTTAGAAAGATTGCTTTGAACTTCTTTGAGAATAGCAGCATTGAAGCCAGTTGGGCTGGGGTGGGTGTAAATAATCAAGGTTTTCATGATCGTTCTCCTTTGATATAAATGTCAAGCATGTGTTCGATTGTGCTTTGGATGGCTTGAGGATCAAGGTCTTGTCCGATAGGACTGTTGGTCAGAACGGCCAGACCTGTGATAAAGCTCCAAAAGTGAAAAAGGCTTTCTGCTTCGCTATTGCTAAAATTTTCCTCCTTGCGAAGCTTTAAAACAAGCTCCTTAAATTTATCAAATCCAGGCAAGTCCGACTCCAAGAGAATTGTGTCCTGCGTCACCTTCATATATTTAAAAGGGAATTTGATAAAGAGAGCTTCGAAAAAATGAGGGTAGGTCTTGGCAAAAAGAATGAAATTAAGTCCAAGCTGGGTCAGCTGATCACGCGCAGAACCTGTCGCATCCATACTCTGATTGATTTCCTGATTGAGAAACAGCGAAAGCTGAGTCAAAACCACCTTGAGGTAGCCTTCCTTGCTCTCAAAATGGCGGTAAGGGCTGCCGTGAGTTACACCGCAGGCCTTGGCAACAGTCCTGAGCGAAAGCTGTTCAATTCCGTGTTTTCCGATTTCGTCAATCCCTGTTTGGATGAGTTGTTCTTTCAGCTGGGCAGTATTGCGTTTCATTCATTTTCTCCTAAAGTATACGCTGTCTACTTATCTATTTTTAGTATACGCTGTCTACTTTTTATTGTCAACTAATTTGATGCTTTCTTCTATTCTAGGATGTGGCAGAATTTGCTTTCGGTAAGATAAAATGTTAAAATAATATCAAAATGATAGCGCTTTCTTTTTAGGGCGAATTGCTCATTTTAGAGAAGCGCCGAGAAATGGAGGACACCTATGAAAAAAATTATCAATCAACCAACGGCTGTTGTGGACGAAATGCTGGACGGTTTGGCTTATATCCACAGTGATTTGGTGCATCGTGTAGAAGGCTTTGACATCATTGCCCGAAATAGCGAAAAGTCTGGCAAAGTAGCTATTATCTCAGGTGGCGGTAGCGGCCATGAGCCTGCACATGCTGGCTTTGTGGGCAACGGTATGCTTTCGGCTGCGATTTGCGGAGCGGTCTTTACTTCGCCAACTCCTGACCAAGTCTTGCAAGCAATCAAAGAAGCAGACGAGGGCGAAGGTGTGTTCATGGTTATCAAGAATTATTCTGGTGACATCATGAATTTTGAAATGGCACAAGATATGGCAGAAATGGAAGGAATCGAGGTGGCAAGTGTTGTTGTCGATGATGATATTGCTGTAGAAAATAGCCTTTACACGCAAGGTCGACGCGGTGTTGCGGGTACGATTTTTGTACATAAGATTTTAGGTCATGCGGCGCGTGCCGGAAAATCATTGAGTGAAATCAAGGCATTGGCTGATGAATTGGTTACTCAGATTCATACGGTTGGGTTGGCTCTCAGCGGAGCAACAGTTCCTGAAGTTGGGAAACCCGGCTTTATCTTAGCTGATGACGAAATTGAATTTGGAATCGGCATTCATGGAGAACCTGGTTATCGCAAAGAAAAAATGCAGCCGTCTAAAGAATTGGCACAAGAATTAGTGGAAAAATTGAAAGACTCTTTTGAACTCAAAGCAGGTGATAAAATCGGAATCCTTATCAATGGCATGGGTGCAACACCGCTCATGGAACAGTATGTCTTTGCAAACGATGTGGCTGGAATCCTTGCAACAGCAGGTCTGGAAGTTATCTATAAGAAATTAGGAAACTACATGACATCTATTGACATGGCAGGCATTTCTTTGACCTTTATCAAGCTAGAGCACAAAGAATGGGTAGACGCATTAAATAGTCCTGTTACAACAATTGCTTGGTAGGAGGTATGATATGGATGCAGAATTAGCAAAGAAATGGATGCTTCTCTTTAACGAAAAAATTCAAGCAAATAAAGACTATCTGTCAGAGTTAGACACCCCTATTGGTGACGGGGATCACGGAGGAAATATGGCGCGTGGTATGGCAGCTGTCGTTGAAAATTTGGAAGGAAAGGATTTTGCCAATTCAGCAGAAGTCTTTCAAGTTGTCTCCATGCAATTGCTTAGCAAGGTTGGCGGGGCCTCTGGCCCCCTTTACGGCTCAGCCTTTATGGGAATAATGAAGGCTGAGAAGGAAGGCACTAGCTTGGTGGATGCTGTTCAAGCAGGACTTGATATGATTCAAAAGCGTGGGAAAGCGAGCGTCGGTGAAAAAACGATGGTAGATGTCTGGGCTGGTGTGGTAGAAGCGATTCGAAGAGAAGAATTGACCAAAGAAACCATTCGTGCTTTGGTTGAATCAACCAAAGATATGAAAGCAACGAAAGGTCGAGCTTCTTATGTGGGTGAACGTTCGATTGGGCATATTGATCCAGGTTCGTATTCATCAGGCTTGCTTTTTGAAGCCTTGCTAGAAGCGGAGGGACTGGCATGACAGAAGTTGGGATTGTCGTGGTTTCTCATTCAAAATGGATCGCTCAAGGCGTTGTGGATTTAATTTCAGAAGTCGCCAAAGATGTCTTACTGACCTATGTAGGGGGTACAGAAGATGGAGGTATTGGTACAAGTTTTGAGCAAGTCCAAACGATTGTAGAAGCCAATGAAGCAGAGAAGATTTTAGCTTTCTTTGATCTTGGATCGGCTCGCATGAATCTGGAGCTAGTAGCAGATTTTTCAGATAAAGACATCATCATTAACAATGTTCCCATTGTTGAAGGAGCTTATACTGCGGCTGCTCTTTTGCAAGCTGGTGCAGATTTGGCGACTATACAAGAACAATTGAAAGAGTTAGAAATTAAGAAATAAAGGAGTTTGATTATGATTCAGTATCTCGGTGAATTTTTAGGAACTTTTATCCTAGTATTGCTTGGCGACGGGGTTGTTGCCGGGAATGTTTTGAGCAAGACGAAAGAAGAAGGAACCGGCTGGGTTGCTATCGTTTTAGGCTGGGGGATTGCCTGTACCGTAGCGGTTTATGTATCCGGATTTTTTAGTCCAGCTCACTTGAATCCAGCGGTCACATTCGCAATGGCCTCTATTGGAGCGATTAGTTGGGGGCAAGTCTTTCCTTTCATTATTGCACAAATGCTGGGTGCAATGGTTGCAGCTTTCGTTCTATGGCTTCATTACTATCCTCACTGGGTTGAAACGAAAGATTCCGGCTTGATTTTAGCTAGTTTTTCAACTGGTCCAGCCATTCGCCATACAGCCTCTAACTTTTTAGGTGAAGCATTGGGAACGGCTGTTCTCGTCATTACGATTATGGCAATTGGACCTAATAAAGTTGCTGCTGGTCTAGGACCTATCATCGTAGGAATGGTTATTTTTGCAGTCGGTTTTTCACTTGGTCCAACGACAGGTTATGCGATCAATCCGGCAAGGGATTTGGGACCGCGTATCATGCATGCTATTTTACCAATTGCGAATAAAGGAGATTCTGACTGGTCCTATGCTTGGATTCCGGTTTTGGGTCCAATCGTTGGTGGTGTTGTAGGGGCTTTGCTTTATAATCTTGTTTTAAGCATGATGTAAGAATATCAAAGGCAAGATATTTAAAATAAAGGAATTATATACTTGTACACAACCACAAAGTATGATTGTTAAATTTACAAAAATCTTGTTTCGAAATACTCCATATTGTGATTGGTGTAAACTGCGATATAGTTCCCTAAAATAAAACAAACGCGAGATGAACAGTAGTTTGTCTCGTGTTTAGTATATATTTTTTCGAAATAGTACTTTTTTGTTTCAAAATTGGTCTAGATAGATTATAATAATTTTAAGATATAAAAAAGAACAACTGACGCTCAGATGTTCTTTACGTAAAAATAATTAATGATTTCCACTGCGTGACACGAACTTGATTTTAAAGAAGTCGCCACGTTTGTAGGCTTCGCTATACTCTAGAATTTGCCCTGTGCTTTCTAACTGTGTTGTTTTTACTTGGAAGACCGTTGGGAAGTTTGTGTCAATGTCCAGTAATGTTGCAACAGTTTTTGGTGTCGGGAAGATGATTTCATTTGTTTCTTCAAAGTGCTCATCATTCATGTGGATATGATAGTCTTGTTTAAAGCGGTTGTAGATAGAGCTATAATATTCAAGATTTGGATAGTTGGCATTGATATACTGCTCTGGAATATAAGTTTGATGATAGATGTAGGGGATATCTTTTGCTTTACGGAGCCTCTCAATTTTATAGTAAAATTGATGTCCCTTTAGCTCTAACTTGTCAAGAATTGTTAAGTCGTTTCCACGTTCGATCGATAAAACGGTCACTTGATCAGTTTGGGTAGGAAATATCTCAATGTCAGAAAATTCAACAAGTTTGTGCTTGCGGGCGCGTGACACAAATGTTCCTTTTCCTTGTTGGCGGATAATGTACCCATCTTTTGCTAACTCGTTTAGAGCTCTGACAACGGTAATAGAACTCACATCGTACATTGTGATTAGCTCAGCTTCTGTATAAAATTTATCTCCATTTTCAAATTGACCTGAGATAATCTTACTTTTGAGTTCGTCTTTTATGTATTGGTACTTAGGGATTGCCATATTGTTCACCTCTCTTTCACTTCCCTCTCATAAAAAATTTTACCATAAATTTCAATAAAATGGTTAAATTTATTAAATTTTAAAAAAACTATTGACATTTCATGCAAAATATATTATATTAACCTATGTAAACGATTACAAGAAAATTATTGTGTGAAAGAGGGAAATGGTTTGGCAAGATTTGAGATTAGAGAAGAATTTTATCTGAATCAACAGCCTTTTAAAATATTATCTGGTGCTATTCATTATTTTCGGATCCAGCCAGATGATTGGTACTATTCACTTTATAATTTAAAAGCTCTGGGCTTTAATACAGTAGAAACCTATATTCCTTGGAATATGCATGAGCCAATAAAAGGGCAATTTGATTTTGAAGCTATCCTTGATGTAGAAAAATTCTTGCAAACAGCACAAAATTTGGGACTGTATGTTCTTCTTCGGAGTTCTCCCTATATCTGTGCAGAATGGGAATTTGGCGGTTTACCTGCTTGGCTCTTAGAAGAAAATATGAGAATTCGGTCTTCTGATCCTGCTTATCTTGCTGCAGTTGCCAACTATTATGATGAATTGCTTCCACGATTAGTGCCACATCTTTTGGAAAATGGTGGCAATATTCTCATGATGCAAGTAGAAAATGAATATGGCTCTTATGGTGAAGACAAGGAATATTTGAGAGCTGTTCGAGACATGATGCTAGAGCGAGGTGTGACTTGTCCGCTCTTTACGTCAGATGGTCCGTGGCGAGCTACTTTGCGAGCAGGAACGCTGATTGAAGATGATGTGTTTGTAACGGGGAATTTTGGCTCTAAGGCAAAAGAAAATTTTGCGCAGATGCAGGAATTCTTTGATGAGCATGGCAAAAAGTGGCCACTCATGTGTATGGAATTTTGGGACGGTTGGTTCAATCGTTGGAAAGAGCCAACTGTCACGCGAGATCCAGAAGAATTAGCTGAAGCGGTTCACGAAGTCTTACAACAAGGCAGTATCAATCTTTATATGTTTCATGGAGGAACAAATTTTGGGTTCATGAATGGTTGTTCAGCGCGAGGAAGCATTGACCTGCCACAAGTAACGTCTTATGATTACGAAGCTCTCCTTGATGAACAAGGAAATCCAACACCAAAATACTTTGCCATTCAGCGAATGTTAAAAAAATATTATCCAGAGTATCCACAGAGAGAGCCTTTGGTAAAAGAAACGTTTGAGTTAAAGAATATTCCGCTTAGTGAGAGAGTTAGCTTATTTGAGACTTTAGAAGATATAGCGCAGCCAATCGAGAGTCTGTATCCTATGAAAATGGAGGAGTTGGGCCAAAATGTTGGCTATCTGCTCTATCGTACACAAGCAGAATGGGATGCGGATAAGGAACGGGTTCGTGTCATTGACGGGCGTGATCGGATGCAGCTTTTTGTAGACGGGAACTTTATTACGACCCAGTACCAGACAGAAATCGGACAAGACATCTTTGTTGCTGCTGAAAAAGGTACCAATCACACAATTGACATTCTCATGGAAAATATGGGGCGGGTCAACTACGGACATAAATTGCTGGCAGATACGCAGCATAAAGGTATTCGCACAGGAGTTTGCAAAGATCTCCATTTTATGCTTCATTGGAATCAGTATCCATTAGAGTTCAAAAATCCAGAAGCGATTGATTTTACGAAAGAATGGCATGAAGATCAGCCAGCATTCTATGCATTTGATGTTGAATTGAAAATGCTTAAAGATACTTATCTGGATTTGACCAACTTTGGCAAAGGAATTGTCTTTGTCAACGGTGTCAATATTGGCCGTTTCTGGGATGTTGGCCCAACCTTATCACTTTACATTCCACATGGTCTCTTACGGATCGGAAACAATCGCATTATTATTTTTGAAACCGAAGGAAAATATAGTAAATTCATTGATTTAGTTCATAAACCTACATTTAAACCAATAAAGGGGGATAAACTATGACAATTATAGCTAATCGGATTGATGGACGTTTGATCCATGGGCAAGTAGCCAATCTTTGGACTACAACATTAAATATTTCACGTATTATGGTTGTAGATGATGAAATAGCAGAAAATACTATTGAAAAGAGTGGCTTGAAGTTGGCGACACCAGCTGGTGTAAAATTGAGTGTGTTACCAGTTGCAAAAGCGGCAGAAAATATCCTAGCAGGCAAATACGATAGCCAGCGTCTGCTCATTGTTGCGAAAAAGCCAGATCGTTTTTTGAGATTAGTAGAAGCAGGCGTACCAATCGAAACGCTCAATGTGGGCAATATGTCGCAGACATCTGAAACGCGTTCGGTCACACGATCGATTAATGTGGTGGATGAAGATGTGGCAGTGTTTCATCAGCTAAATGAAAAAGGGGTCAAGTTAACAGCCCAAATGGTTCCAAACGACCCAGCCGAAGACTTTATGAAATTATTGAAATAAATTTAGGAGGTCATTGTTATGATACAATGGTGGCAAATTCTCTTACTAACGCTGTATTCAGCGTATCAAATTTTGGATGAGTTGACGATTAACTCATCAGCAGGATCTCCTGTTTTTGCAGGATTTATTACGGGTCTGGTCATGGGTGATCTGAAGACAGGCCTATTTATCGGTGGTAGTTTACAACTGGTTGTACTCGGGGTTGGTACATTTGGCGGTGCTTCTCGGATTGATGCAACCTCTGGTGCAGTTCTTGCAACAGCATTCTCTGTGGCAACAGGTATCAAAGCGGAATTGGCGATTTCAGCTATCGCAGTTCCGGTAGCAGCGTTGCTGGTTTATACTGATGTTCTTGGACGTTTCTCTACAACTTACTTTGCACATCGTATTGATACAGCGGTTGAAAAATTTGACTACAAAGGTGTTGAACGTAATTACTTACTCGGTGCTATTCCATGGGGGCTTTCACGAGCACTTCCAGTATTTTTAGCTTTGTGGCTTGGTGGGGATGCTGTAAAAGCATTCTCCGATTGGCTTGCCAATAATGCACAATGGATTGCAGATGGTTTGATTCTTGCAGGTAAAATGCTTCCTGGTGTCGGTTTTGCAATTTTGCTTCGTTACCTTCCAGTAAAGAAAAACCTTCATTATCTTGGTTTAGGCTTTGCCATTACAGCAATGTTGAAAGTTGTTTTTGACTATATTTCAACATTAGCGACAGCATCAAGTGCTGTCAAACCCATTGCAAAGGCTCTCGGTGGAGCTAAGTTTGAGGGGCTTCCAATGATTGGAATTGCGATTATTGGCTTTGCTTTAGCAGCTCTTAGCTATCAAAATGCTATCAACAAACAAGTGGTGACTGTTGCTGCGGAACAATCAGAAAGTGGGGAAATTGACGATGACGAACTCTAATTACAAATTAACAAAAGAAGATTTTAAACAAATCAACCGTCGTAGTCTCTTTACTTTCCAATGGGGTTGGAACTACGAGCGTATGCAAGCATCAGGTTATCTTTATATGATTTTGCCGCAGTTGCGTAAGATATACGGTGATGGTACGCCAGAATTAAAAGAAATGATGCGAACACATACGCAATTTTTCAACACGTCTAACTTTTTCCATACTTTGGTGACAGGGATTGACCTTGCGCTTGAAGAAAATGAAGGGGTTGCGGCTAAAGATACTGTTACAGGGATTAAAACTGGGTTAATGGGTCCATTTGCAGCGATTGGTGATGCGATTTTTGGTTCAACTATTCCTGCAATCATGGGTGGCTTGGCAGCAGGTCTTGCCATTGATGGCAATCCTCTTGGTATTTTCCTTTGGATAGGAGTAACGATTGCGATTAACGTTTTCCGTTGGAAACAATTAGAATTTGCCCACAAAGAAGGCGTTAAATTAGTTACAACGATGCAGGATAAATTGTCCGCAATCACAGATGCTGCAACTGTTTTGGGAACATTCATGGTAGCTGCTTTAATTGCTACGATGATTAACTTCAAATTCACCTATACTCAAAGTTTTGGTGGTGTAACGTTTAATCTTCAAGAAACGTTGGATAAAATCTTCCCGCGTTTGGTTCCGGCATTGTTTACTGGATTTGTTTATTGGCTGCTTGGTAAGAAAGGTATGAATTCAACCAAAGCAATCTTTATTGTCATTATTATTGCAATTGGTGTTTCTGCGCTTTCACACTTTACTCATACGCCAATCTTAGGTGTTTAAAAGGAGCTTTTCTATAAATGACAAAACAACTTATACTGGTCAGCCATGGTCACTTTTGTGAAGAATTGAAAAAAAGTACCGAAATGATTATGGGGCCTCTGGAATTCGTTCATACAGTTCCCTTACTTCCGGAAGAAGGAATAGACGACTTTACGGCTAAATTTTTAGCGACTGTAAAAGAGCTAGATGATTACATTGTCTTTGCTGATTTGCTTGGAGGAACACCTTGTAATGTCGTTAGTCGCCTTATTCTGGAAGGACTTCAAATTGAACTCTATGCAGGAATGAATATGCCCATGGTGATAGAATTTATCAATTCTGCCTTGACTGGTGTGGAAGCGAAATATATTGAAAAAGCAAACAGATACATTGTGAAGGTCAATGATATGTTGGCAGCAATGAATGATGAGGAAGATGAATAAAAATATATCCAGTTAATAGTGGCTGAGAAAGCGCATACTTGGTATAATAAGGAGGAGGGGATAAGAAAATGGATTTCTTAGAAATCCTTATTTCCCGCCCCCTTCTTTTGGTTAATAGAAAATATCACATCTGCAAAGCAGAAAGGAGAAATATGCTCAATTATACAAAGGAAAAATTAGTCGAATTAGGTGCGGAAATCACCACGAGGGAAATTTATCAACAGCCACAGGTTTGGCAGACGGCTTTTGAAAATTATAAAGCGCAAGCTGATGAGATTGTAGCGTTTCTAAATGGCATTGATGAAAAGCATGACTATATCAAGGTTATTTTGACAGGGGCGGGAACATCAGCCTACGTTGGAGATACGCTTTTACCTTATTTTAGAAAGCTGTATGATGAACGCAAGTGGAATTTCAACGCCATTGCAACAACGGATATTGTAGCCAATCCTTTGGCGTATTTACACAAGGAAGTACCGACTGTTCTCGTTTCTTTTGCCCGTAGCGGAAATTCGCCAGAGAGTGTGGCAACAGTTGATTTGGCAAAGGACTTGGTTGAGGAACTGTACCAAATTACAATTACATGTGCAGCAGAAGGGAAGTTAGCGCAGCAAGCACATGGTGATGAACGCAATTTGCTCTTGCTTCAGCCTGCACTATCAAATGATGCTGGCTTTGCTATGACCTCAAGCTTTACGTCTATGATGTTAACCGCTTTGCTCGTCTTTGACAAGACAGATTTAGCTGTAAAAGAAGGGAAGATTGCTGCTTTAATAGCTTTGAGTCAAAAGGTGCTAGATTCGGCAGAAATGATTCAAAAGATGGTATCCTTGGATTACAATCGAGTCATTTATCTGGGAGCAGGGCCATTCTTTGGCTTGGCACATGAAGCTCAACTGAAAATTTTGGAATTGACTGCCGGACAAGTGGCGACGATGTATGAAAGCCCTGTTGGTTTCCGCCATGGTCCAAAATCATTAGTAAATGAAGAAACGGTCATTGTGGTGTTTGGTTCGACAGACTCATACACCAAATTATATGATCTTGATTTAGTACGAGAAGTGGCTGGAGATGATATTGCCCGCAAGGTGATTTTATTGACAGATCAGAGGGAAGATTTGGAAAATGTTGAACAGATCATTCTTTCTAGCCAATCACTAGCAGATGACGTTTATCGCGTGTTCCCTTATATTGTCTGTGGTCAATTATTTGCCTTATTAACATCCCTTAAGGTTCAAAATCGTCCAGACACACCGTCTCCGACAGGAACTGTCAACCGTGTTGTGCAAGGTGTCATCATTCACCCGTTTGATAAAGAATAGGAAGGAATCTATGGAAAAATTAAAAATTAGTCACAAAAAGTTATCACATTTAAAGAAGCTGTCAGATGAAAATGGTATGATTGGAGCTTTGGCGATTGATCAGAGAGGTTCGCTGAAAAAAATGCTGGCAAGTGGTGCACGTACTGTATCGGGCGATGAAGCACTGATTGAGTTTAAACAATTGATTTCCAGTCAGTTGACTCCGTATGCAACTTCTATTCTTTTGGATCCAGAATATGGTGTCCCCGCTACTAAATTACGGGCATCAGAGTGCGGTCTTATTGTTGCTTATGAAAAGACAGGGTATGATGCGACAACAGAAGGTCGCCTGCCAGACTTGCTACCAAATTGGTCTGCTAAACGCATTAAAGAACTAGGCGCTGATGCAGTCAAAGTTTTGATTTATTATGATGTAGATGACAAACCTGAAATCAATGATATCAAACAAGCTTGGGTTGAACGAGTAGGGAGTGAATGTCTAGCAGAAGATATACCTTATTTCCTTGAAATTCTGACTTATGATACGACGTATACTAGTGTAGTAGATGCAGATTATGCAAAAGTAAAACCTCACAAAGTCAATGAAGCCATGAAGCTCTTTTCAGAACCACGTTATAATGTAGACGTTTTAAAAGTCGAAGTTCCTGTAAATATGAATTTTGTAGAAGGTTTTGCTAAAGATGGAGTAGAACCAGTTTATAGTCTCGCAGAAGCCAAGGCTTTCTTTAAGGAACAATCTGATGCGACGCATCTGCCATTTATTTTCTTGAGTGCTGGAGTTAGCGCAGAGCTTTTCCAAGAAACACTGAAAGTGGCACATGAGGCAGGTTCTCAATTTAATGGTGTCCTTTGTGGTCGTGCTACCTGGAAAGAAGCTGTTACGGTCTTTGCAGATCAAGGAGCGGATGCAGCTAGAGCTTGGTTGGATGAAACAGGACGTCAAAATATTAACGGCTTAAATCGTGTCTTACGTGAAACAGCTGTTTCGTGGATGGAGAAGTTAGAGATTTAAAATAGGAAAATGTAAAATGGTAATAAAAACAAGGAAAGTTGTATGAAATCTTATCAAGAAGCTATTTTCGGAACATTTCAAGGGCAAGATATTGTTTCTTACACATTTGAAAATGATTTGGGCTATCGTTTGAAAGTCATGACTTATGGAGCGACTGTCTTAGAATATGTCACTCCGGACAGAAATTATGAATTTACAAATATCGTAGTTGGGTTTGATTCTTTTGATGCTTATGTAGGCAATAGCCCTAAATATGGCGCAAGCGTTGGACCAGTTGCAGGACGGATTGCAAAGGCTGAGTTCGAGTTGAATGGAGAAATCTATCCGTTAGAGGTCAATAATGCAGAAAATTGTAATCACAGCGGATCTACTGGCTGGGATAGTGCCATTTTTCAAGTGGAAGAGGTCACGAATGAAAGTGTCACTTTTTATATTGAACGCACAGACGGAACAGGTGGTTTCCCAGGAAATTTGAAGGTCTGGGTTTCTTATACTTTAACAGAATTGGGTGAGCTAGAGGTTTCGTATCAAGTTCAAACGGACAAGGACACTTTAGTTAATCCGACCAATCACAGTTACTTTAACTTAACAGGCGATTTCCGTCAGCCAATTGATCATTGTGTTTTGCAGCTGAATACTCTTGGTGTCTATCCTATCGCACCAGATGGAATACCTGCTAAAATACCAGATTCAGAACATAACTTTGTAAAACAGCTTTGCCAAGGCGTTTCTATGAAGGATATTTTTGCAGATCAAGATGAGCAGATTCAGATTGTATCAGGCTTAGATCATCCATTTGTTTTGGATAAAAAACAGGAATATGCTGGCTCTCTTTATGAGCCAGAATCTGGACGTTATCTTACTTTCAAAACTAGTGCACCTTGTTTGGTGACTTACTCAGCAAACTTTGTGGATGACACGGTCATTTTAAATGGGCATCCCATGATTCAGCACAATGGCTTAGCTCTTGAAACTCAGGCGCTTCCTGATGCCATTCATAGCGACTTGAAAGCAGATGTTATCTTAAAAGCGAGTGAGATTTTTACCAGCACGACCATTTATCATGCAACAAGCAAATGAAAATGAATATTGAAAACGGCAGTTGATTGTTCTGTCGTTTTTATTTAATACCAGTTTAAAATACTTATTCCATATTAGTATCATCAAATAAAAATCTTTAGTGTCTATTTGTAAAATCTACGGTTAAATCAGTTTACTAACCTAATTTTTTATAATAAAAGGAAGTGAGTTTTATCTCTTTGCTTCCTCTCACTCTTGGTATTGATGCGAAAGAGGGATTGGTTGCATCAACAACCCAAAAATTCCATATAAATAAAAAAACACACAAACAGATTTCACTCTGTCTATGTGTTTTGCTGGTTTTGATAAGAATACGGAGGATTCTTTTGTATAGATAGTGATGTGTTACTCCCGTAAATAATCGCCGTGTAAAATTATTTTAAATTCATCAAAACTGTAATCACCCTTTAATGCTATTCCTTTTAAAATCTATATTATCTCTCTTAAACAAAAAACTTATCTGAAGATTTTATTCTATTTACAGTTTCTTTAATATCTAAATGATCCGTATAAAGCAAATGATTCTTATTCATATTTCTAGATAGAAATTCATTTCTTGATGTAATGGATAACTCACCAGTTCTTTCTATTTCTTTTCTAGAAGAATCTCTATCTTTAAGAGTCTGTTCTTCTGTTAGCAACACACAATATTTTAATTTTATTTGTTTCGTTTTTAAGAAGTCTTCCATTTTTTTAATTTGGTCTTCAAATAGTACATAGTTTATGATTACTGTCATATCTCTAGCAAGTAAATTATTGGTAATACTAATGACATTATCCCAGAACAAATCCATATAGTAGCCATCATCTTCCCATGGTGCTACCAAGCCACTTTTAATCATTAAATAAATACTGTCTCCTTCTATAACAGCACTTTTGTCAAATGTGTAAGCTAACTCTTTGCTAACACTACTTTTCCCAACACCTGGCGGCCCAGAAATAATATAAACACAGTTTTCCATATTAACACCTCTACAAATTTTAATTCTATTTCTATCATTTAACTGATTTTGTTGCAATATATGTTTTAATATTCAGTTCATGCAGTCTACCAAAACCATTTGTATCTTCATATATATCAAGCAGAGTAAACCCCGCCTTTAACTGTCCGCCTATTTGCTCTGTCATATTGTGAGAGAATTGCATGCCAGCATTTTCTTTTATCATAAAATCTTTGGCTGTTTTATCTTTTAATGGATTAAAAGGCATTTTCCAAATAATTTCTTTTTCTTCATTATCTACAATGTAATTTATTTCATTGTTTAATCCTGCCAGAAAAATTCCACCCTTTTTCAGAACTCTATATACTTCATTAAAAATGGGCTGCACATCTTCAACATAACAGTTGGAAACCGGATGAAATACTATATCAAAGGCTTCATCCTCAAAAGGCAAAGCTTTTGTCATATCGCCTTCAATCGCTTTAATAGTATAGCCTTCTCTTTCAGCAATTAAAAATTCACTTTCTATTTGCTTTGACGAATTATCAAGCACAGTGCAATCTGCACCTAATGCGTTAAATATAGGTATTTGCTGCCCACCACCTGATGCTAAACCTAAGATTTTGTTTCCATTTAAATTTCCTAACCATTCATGTGGAACAGGAACCGTCGGAGTAAGAAAAACATTCCACTCTCCGTTTTTTGCATTAATATACTCATCATGTGAAGTTGGTTTACCCCATTCCCAGCTTTCTTCAACCCATCTATCAATGGTTTCTTTATTGATATCCTGATATGATTTCATTAGCTATTTCCTTTTATAAATCCCCAGTTTATCAGATAAACTGGGATTATCGACTTATTTTTGCTAAAGTTTAGCCAGTTTACCGTTTCCTTCACAATGATTAAATTCAACCTATTTACGATGCTTTTCAATCCAGGAAACGGAAAAATCTACTAGATTACGCTGTTGCATCAGTCTAGAATCAGCATTGCCGATTTTCCCTATATTTGCAAGACCCTTTTCCTCAAACGCGATTCCTATGTCCTCAAAATCTTCTCCGTCAACAAATAAGGTATTATACGCTTTCCATATCCGAACACCATCTTGAAGTATGGCACTGTGTTCAATACAGTCATGTTTCCCAGGATACTCTGCACGGACATCCGCTAAGTGTATGGAGGTGTTTTTATCATATCCAACCCCTAATAACAGTACTTTTGCGTCAAGTTCATAGAGTTTTGCGATAGGTGATCCCTCCCCAAATATATTTGAAAGGGTGTGTTCCGCTGTAATATATTCAGCTTGTTTTCCCCATGCACAAATTGATCTTGCTGGATGATCTGTTCTGATGCTCCCCGGCCATTGACGGAACATTTCTGCAACAGCTCCCATTGTATTTGTTGGCGTTATCTGTTTATCATATGCTGGCCAATTCTCTCTAATTTTATCCCAGTCTGACTCGTCTGCATTCCAGTGCACACCTGTTTCCGGATCTAAATTTTTCCATGACTGTGTCGGCATCACAATGGTACCTTCAGAAGTAACGACTTCAATTAGAGCTTCTATCACAGTCTGCGCTCCTCCACATACATATCCAATACTTTTTAACGATGTATGGACAATGACAACATCCCCTTGTTTCAGACCAAGTTGTGTCAGGTCCGCTACGATATCATTTTTATCTACTGTTCTCATAATTCTTTCCTCTTGTGAGCAAAATTTATCCTAAATTCATCCGACAGTCCGGCATTTATTTTACTCAATCCATTGTATAAATGCTCTTTTATCTTCAGCATTATAGCCGGCATTCTTATAAAAAGTTAATGTACTTTTGTTCTTTGTACCCGTCAAAAGCATTATTTTATAGCAATTGTTTTCTATCGCTATTTCCCTAGCATAATGGAGACATTCTGTCGCATATCCTTTTCCTCTATGTTCTTCATGCGTCACCACATTCTCAATAAGGGCATAAGGGCGTATATTTCTGGTTAGATTCGGAATGATGACACAAACGCAGGATGAAAGGATCTGACCATTTATCTCTTTTACAATAATATGGTGATTTTTATCTTCCATGATTGCATTCCAGGTACCCTTCAAAGTTTCAATATCTTTCGGAATCTCTTTTTCATGCAAGAAAAGATATAGGTTCAACAAGTCATATAAATCTTCTCTAACAGCTTCTCGTATTATCAGCATCTCTCCTTCATGTAGGTTTCCACTTCTTCAGCAGTCAATTTTCTCACCTGTGTATTGGGAAATTCCTGATATTCTTCAACTGAAAAAACAGACGCCATTTTTTCACAAGTTTTTCCTTTATTCTTTTTTAGATATAATTTCAATTCTTCATTGCTTGCAAAAATTTTATAGGAAATTCTACCATTCTCACTTTTCAATTCATAAATACCACATGGCTTTTTTTCTGTATAATCGGCAGTTCTCAAATATAGTTTTGCAATTTCTAATGACTTAAATGGAAAATTCCACCGTTGCAATCCGCGACTTGAATCATGTTCAATACAAATGCACCTACCGCATGTACCACAAATATACTGTGTATGATTTTCTAAGCATTCCAAAGAATTTAAAAGTGGCGTTATTCTATTTTGGTCAACATAACATTCTTTACACATGTTCATTTCACAACCTCTCAGAATTTCAATTTTATCTATATGAGTCTATATGAGTCTATCATTTTTTGCCCTGATTTCATCAGCAAAGAACGTTTAATTAATATACTCTAATTTACAAATTAATTTCTTCAAAATCTTTCACAGCTTTTTGATAGAAAAGCCATGTACATAACATAAACACGGTGATACCAATCGCCAATATGGCAACCTGCAGTATGCTTAAATTTGCAGGATCATTTAGGCTTTCCAAGCCGGGAATGTGATGTAACACTTCTCCCATGAATATTATGATAGATCCGACTACGCAGAATAAGATGAAAGGCTTCCCAATCTTGTAAGCCGTCTTAAAAAATCCTGCTAAAAAAATACCATTAAAGGACGCGAATACAGCTAATAAATAGCCAAGATAAGCGGCATTTGCATTCATCAATGGATTTGTCACATACGGGGCGGCATTACCTAGAAATTTCATCCTAATAATCGTTAGCAATGCGCATAAGACAAAAGCCATCAATTCGATGAACAAAACAAATAGATACTTAGCTGAAACCACATCTTTTTTCCTTACCGGCAGCATAACCGTGTAGGTAATATCATCGTATTCCCGAACTTGCTGGTAGGTATAGAAAATGCCAAGACAGATAAAAAAGGAACCGACAAGAATAGGGTATCCTGGAATCATCGTCATAGTTGAAAAAGCTATAAACCAATAACTCAAAAGATTTGCTGACAGTTTCATTTCCTTATAAAGAAGTTTTTTCATCATAGATTCACCTCTTCTCTTTCGATATGCACCATAATATCTTCAAGTGTTGGTGCACCACCTATTTCCTCCGTGTAATGGTGGATAAAGTCTTCTTTTTTCGCAGATAAAAGCAATTCTCCATTTTTGATGTAGGTGATCGTATCTGCACATTTCTCCAAATCACTGGTAATATGGGTAGAAAATAAGATTGCTACCCCTTTTTCAGCCAGTTTACGAAAAATTTCATTCATTTCATCTCTGGATACGGGGTCAAGCCCACTGGTCGGCTCATCCAAGATTAAAAGCTTGGCGTGATGAGAAAGAGCCAAGGTCAGATAGA
Source organism: Streptococcus sp. AS20 (assembly GCF_000524255.1). Taxonomy (NCBI): domain Bacteria; kingdom Bacillati; phylum Bacillota; class Bacilli; order Lactobacillales; family Streptococcaceae; genus Streptococcus; species Streptococcus sp. AS20. The sequence goes on from NZ_JANS01000001.1 coordinate 48,954, forward strand.
ATTTTACTTTCATCCCCTCAGACAGTTCCATAATCCTCTTATTTTCATCAAGTTTAAATGCATCAAGATAATGACGGTAAGTCTCATTATCCCAATTTTCATAAAAAATACGAGTAATGGCTACAATATCCTTTAACTTTTCTCTTTTATAATAATTGATTCCACCTACTGCATACCCAATCTGCTGTTTAATTTTATCCTCATTATCCAGATAGTCCATTCCAAGAATACGAACACTGCCTGCATCAGGATGGACAAGATTTAGAATCGATTTCAGAGTTGTCGTTTTACCTGCACCGTTTCTACCTATAAATCCCATAACTTCACCGGCTTCAATATGAAAACTAACAGGTTTTAATTCAAAAGCCGGATATTTTTTTGTCAGATTATTTATTTCCAGAATATATCCCATATTATTCATCTTCTTTCTCTTCAAAAGCCACTTCCATCAAGTGCGCGAATGCTCCTTTAGGCGGTATAGCGATACCTCGTTTTTCATCGCCAAGAAGCAGAAGCGTATCACCAGGTTTGATATTAAATACCTCTCGTGCCTGCTTCGGTATTACTATCTGACCTTTTTCCCCAACTGTAGCTGTCCATGCATATTTTCCTTTTGGTGTTTTCGCCATGACTGCCTCCCTTTAAGTATGTTTAGTATGAATTGTATAACTAATTATACCACATAATCTTAAAATAACAAACTTTTATGTCATATCATAAATCATACTTGCCACACCAATATACTTAAACTCATTTATAGATAGTAAACTCGTAGTAATTTGATTGGTTTTATTCTTGATAGGGAATACTGTTCCCAGTGTTTATGCGGATAATTGGGATTTGATAATGTTTTTGTTATAATAATAGTTATGAGTAGAATTTTAGATAATGAATTGATGGGAGACGAAGAGTTAGTAGAACGCACGCTTCGTCCCCAGTATTTGCAAGAATATATTGGGCAAGATAAGGTCAAAAATCAATTAAAGATTTTTATTGAGGCAGCTAAGTTGCGAGATGAGGCGCTAGATCACACCTTGCTTTTCGGACCTCCGGGACTAGGGAAGACCACTATGGCCTTTGTTATTGCCAATGAACTAGGAGTCAATCTCAAGCAAACTTCTGGTCCAGTCATCGAAAAAGCAGGTGATTTGGTAGCGATTTTAAATGACCTAGATCCGGGAGATGTCCTCTTTATTGATGAAATTCATCGCTTACCCATGGCTGTGGAAGAAGTACTTTACAGCGCGATGGAGGATTTCTATATTGACATCATGATTGGTGCAGGGGAGACCAGCCGTAGCGTTCACTTGGAGTTGCCGCCTTTTACGCTGATTGGAGCAACGACGCGGGCAGGTATGCTGTCAAATCCTCTACGCGCACGTTTCGGGATTACTGGTCACATGGAATATTATGCAGAAGCAGATTTGACTGAGATTGTGGAGCGAACGGCAGAAATTTTTGAAATGGATATCACTCATGAAGCAGCTGAGGAATTGGCACTGCGCAGCCGGGGTACGCCTCGGATTGCCAATCGGCTTCTTAAACGCGTACGAGATTTTGCTCAAATAATGGGAGATGGCTTGATTGATGCTCATATCACTGATCAGGCTTTATCAATGCTGGACGTGGATCAAGAAGGACTGGATTATGTAGATCAGAAGATTCTTAAAACCATGATTGAGGTTTATGGTGGTGGTCCGGTTGGTCTGGGAACTCTTTCGGTTAATATCGCTGAAGAACGAGAAACAGTTGAAGATATGTATGAGCCTTATCTGATCCAAAAAGGCTTTGTCATGCGGACGAGAACAGGGCGCGTGGCGACGCGCAAGGCTTATGAACATCTAGGATATGAGTATTTGGAAAAGTAGGATTTATGAAAATAGCAGAGCAGGATATTTTAAATCAATTTACTGCAGATAAAGATTTGATGACGATTTTAACAATGATTCGCAGTTTGCAGCTAAAAGATAGTTGGTTGGCTGCTGGCAGTGTACGAAATTTTATCTGGAATTATTTGTCAAATCAACCGGGATTTGATAAAGAGACAGACGTTGATGTAATTTTTTTTGATCCAGCTATTTCTTATGAAGAAACCCTTAAAATCGAGACAAAACTGAAAGAAAACCATCCAAACTATAACTGGGAACTGAAAAATCAGGTTTATATGCATATTCACAATCCTAATACAGAATCTTATCGAGATTCTAGAGATGCTATGAGCAAGTACCCAGAACGCTGTACAGCAATTGGGCTTCGCTTATTGGACAACGACCAGTTGGAATTGTTTGCTCCTTATGGTTTAGACGATATTCTAGAGTTCCGAATTGCATCCACTCCGCATTTCCTAGAAGATGCAGACAGGAGGCAGCTCTATAACATGAGAATACAGAAAAAAGATTGGCAGAAGAAGTGGAACAATCTTCAATTGAATTTCTTTAAAATTTTTTAGAAAAAAGAAAAATCTTTAAGAAAAATTTAAGTCAGCATCGTTATACTATAATCACAAGTTGAGAGAAGCTTAACTTGAACTCCTAAAAACTTTTCTTTTTCATAATAATCTCCCTATAAGAGTCGCCCAATCGGCGGCTTTTTTGAGATTTATAAAGAATTGAAAAAATCTCAAAGGTTAAAATTCCTATTTTTATAGATTTTGTTATAATAGTAAAGAGGTCTATGCTATGAAAAAAATTGTGTTTGTTTGCTTGGGAAATATCTGTCGTAGTCCAATGGCAGAATTTGTGATGAAAGATTTGACAGATGAAGTTTATGTTGAAAGTCGTGCGACTTCGGATTGGGAACATGGGAATCCAATTCACTCTGGAACGCAGGCAATTTTCAGGAAATATGCCATTCCTTATGATAAAGGTAAGACTTCGCAGCAAATATCAATACAGGACTTTGAACGTTTTGATTATATTATCGGAATGGACCAATCCAATCTTCAGGATTTAAAGAAAATGGCGCCAAAGCAATATGCTAGTAAAATTTTCCAATTTGAAGAGAAAAGTGTGCCAGATCCGTGGTACACAGGAGATTTTGATGAAACCTATCAGCTTGTATTGGAAGGTTGTCAAAAGTGGCTGGAGCAGATGAAGAACGAAGATTAAGTAAAAAATGGATACACTAAAAGCATTTTACGAAAAATATAAAATTTATCTTACAAGGCATAATTTAGAGTTGCTAACAGTAACAGTTATTGTCATATCAGCGATTGTTGCCTTTACATCAGGGATTCCAAGTCAAGGGGCTTTGACGTTGGATAAAGGAGCAATCAAGTACAATGGTAGCCTTGTTCGTGGGAAAATGAGTGGACAAGGAACCTTGACTTTTAAAAATGGCGATGTCTATAAAGGGCATTTTAAAAATGGAATGTTTAATGGGCAAGGAACTTTTACCGCTAAAGCTGGCTGGAAGTATGAAGGAAATTTTGTAAATGGTCAAGCAGATGGTCAAGGAAAATTGACGACAGAGGACAATGTTGTCTACAAGGGAAAGTTTAAACAGGGGATTTATCAAAATGCGCGTTAAATGGTTTTCATTAGTGAGGATTACAGGGTTACTTCTAGTCCTGCTCTACCATTTCTTCCAGAAAGCTTTTCCTGGCGGTTTTATTGGTGTGGATATTTTCTTCACTTTCTCAGGCTTTTTGATTACATCTCTCTTGATTGATGAATTTGCCAGAAACAAGGGAATTGACATCAAAGGATTTCTGAGACGGCGATTTTATCGGATTGTGCCGCCGCTTGTGCTAATGATTTTGGTTGTTATGCCTTTCACGCTTTTAATTCGGAGAGATTTTGTGGCGGGGATTGGAACGCAAATCGCTGCTGCCTTCGGTTTTATGACCAATTTCTATGAAATCTTGTCCGGTGGAAATTACGAAAGCCAATTCATCCCGCACCTTTTTGTGCATACTTGGAGCTTGGCTTTGGAAATGCACTACTATATTTTATGGGGGTTGGCAACATGGTATTTAGCAAAGAAAAGTAAGAACGTTGGACAATTTCGTGGTGTCATCTTTCTTGTTTCGTCTGCTTTGTTCTTCATTAGTTTTCTTTCTATGTTTGTCAGAGGTTTTTTCTCTTCAAACTTTTCTGTGATTTACTTTTCGAGTTTTACTCATATCTTCCCATTTTTTGTAGGAAGTGTTCTAGCTACGGTTTCAGGTGTGAGCGACTTGGGAGCACCTTTCCATAAAATAGAGCAAGCGCTTGATTTGAAAAAAACCTTTTATCTACTTGGTGGAAGTTTTGTAGCTTTGCTACTGTTGACTTTTCTTCTGAGGTTTGACAATTTATTGACTTATCTGTTTGGTTTTCTTCTTGCAACGGTATTTTCAGTAGTGATGATTTTAGCAACACGTGTGCTCCATGAGAAGACGCCACATGTTGATGAGCCACCGATTATCACTTTCATTGCAGATACGAGCTACGGTGTCTATTTGTTCCATTGGCCATTCTATATCATTTTCTCTCAATTGATGGGCAATGGTTTAGCTGTGCTTTTGACAACCATTCTCTCCTTTGTTTTCGCTGCCGGCTCTTTTTACCTTTTGGAGCCAACATTAGCAGGTAAAGAGCCCAAAGTATTTGGCTTGAAAATGAATATTAAGCAGATCACAACACCTGTATTTTATAGTTTGATTCCTTTTACCTTGATAACATTGATCATTATGATGACTGCTCCCAAAATCGGTGCCTTTGAAGAAAATTTATTGGTCAATGGACTTAATCAAGCTGATAATAAAATGCAAATCACTCGTACACAAGTTGATCATGCGACAGCCAGCCAATACAATGTTACGAAAGGAACAACTGTTATCGGAGATTCTGTTGCTTTACGGGCAAGTGAATGGCTCAAACAAGCTATGCCAGAGGCTCAAGTAGATGCAGCTGTTAGCCGTAATTTAGCATCAGGATTGGAGGTTTATCAAACAGATATTTCCAATAAAGTACTTCTGGAAAATGTTGTGCTAGCGTTGGGCGCTAATACTGTTGACAACTATGAAAGTCTGCTCAATCAATTTATTGCAAAATTACCGAAAGGTCATCGCTTAATCTTGGTAACGCCTTATGACGGACGCACAGCGCATGATGGGACCAGTATCGCTGTAAAAACACGTCAATATGAATTGGAATTGGCTAAAAAATACGATTATGTCTTTGTAGCAGATTGGTATCAGGTAGCTATCGAACATCCTGAAATTTGGTACGGCACAGACTACGTACACTTTGGTTCAGAGTCGACTACAATCACCAAGGGTGGAGAACTTTATGCTCAAACTGTCAAACAAACGATTGAGGAGGCAACGAAAAAAGGAACCGTTAAGAAATAATAGTAAATAAATTAGGAGTCATGGATTGCATTGCGATTCATGGCTTTTGTGTAGCGTAAGAAGTGAGTGTCATGTGAGCGGAGTAAATAAGGCAACAAAAAAGGCTCTTTGATACAATCTTTTCGCCTATAAAACCTTGGCTCAAGTATGTGAAATATATTTTTTGTGTTTTGAAATTCACAAACAATGCTTTAGGACACAGTAGAAAATACATGTTTTGAAACAAATTCACAATATAAAAGAAAAAGTTTGTGAAGTTTACTTGAAAGTGTTTACAAGAGAAAGAAAATAAGGTATAATAATCTTGTGAAAAAATTAACAAAGGATTTTTAAAAATCCTGAGAACCATTGGAGGAACACATGGCTGATAAAAAAACATTAACTCCCGAAGAAAAAAAGTTAGCTGCTGAAAAGCATGTTGACGAACTTGTTCAAAAAGGGCTAATTGCTCTAGAAGAAATGAGAAAATTAAATCAAGAACAAGTAGACTACATTGTTGCAAAAGCTTCAGTTGCTGCTCTTGATGCGCACGGTATCTTAGCTGAGCATGCTGTTAAAGAAACGGGTCGCGGTGTCTTTGAAGACAAAGCAACGAAGAACCTCTTTGCCTGTGAGCATGTTGTTAACAATATGCGTGGTGTTAAAACTGTTGGTGTTATTGAAGATGATCCAATTACAGGTTTGACTAAAATTGCTGAACCAGTTGGTGTTATCTGTGGTGTAACTCCTACAACCAACCCAACTTCAACTGCGATTTTTAAATCTTTGATTTCATTGAAAACACGCAATCCAATTGTGTTTGCTTTCCACCCATCTGCTCAAGAATCTTCTGCTCATGCAGCACAAATCGTTCGTGATGCAGCGATTGCAGCAGGAGCACCTGAAAACTGCGTGCAATGGATTACTCAACCATCTATGGAAGCTACAACAGCTTTGATGAATCATGAAGGTATTGCAACCATTCTTGCGACTGGTGGGAATGCTATGGTAAAAGCTGCTTATTCATGTGGAAAACCAGCCCTTGGAGTTGGTGCTGGAAATGTGCCAGCTTATGTTGAAAAATCAGCTAATATCCGCCAAGCAGCACATGACATCGTTATGTCTAAATCTTTTGATAACGGAATGGTTTGCGCGTCTGAACAAGCAGTTATCATTGATAAAGAAATCTATGATGAATTTGTAGAAGAATTCAAATCATATCATACTTATTTTGTAAACAAAAAAGAAAAAGCCCTTCTGGAAGAATTCTGCTTTGGTGCTAAAGCGAACAGCAAAAACTGTGCTGGTGCTAAGCTAAATCCAAATATCGTTGGTAAATCAGCTGTTTGGATTGCAGAACAAGCTGGATTCACTGTTCCAGAAGATACCAATATTCTTGCAGCAGAATGTAAAGAGGTTGGTGAAAAAGAACCTTTGACTCGTGAAAAATTATCACCAGTTATTGCAGTCTTGAAATCTGAAGATACTGAAGACGGACTTAAGAAAGCACGTCAAATGGTTGAATTCAACGGTCTTGGTCACTCAGCTGCTATCCATACAAAAGACGAAACTCTTGCAAAACGTTTCGGTACGGAAATAAAAGCAATGCGTATCATCTGGAACTCTCCATCTACTTTCGGTGGTATTGGGGATGTATATAATGCCTTCATTCCGTCATTAACGCTTGGATGTGGTTCATACGGACGCAACTCAGTTGGTGATAACGTATCCGCTATCAACCTTCTCAACATCAAGAAAGTAGGGAAACGTAGAAATAATATGCAATGGTTTAAAGTTCCTTCAAAAATCTACTTCGAACGTAACTCAATCCAATATCTTCAAACTTGCGAAGGCATTGAACGTGTTATGATTGTTACCGATAAATCTATCGAAAAACTTGGCTTTGTGCAACGTGTGATTGATCAATTGAATCTCCGTGCAAATAAAGTGACGATTCAAGTCTTCTCAGATGTTGAACCAGATCCAGACATCACAACAGTCCGCCGCGGTACTGAAGCAATGCGTGAATTTGAACCAGATACAATCATTGCACTCGGTGGTGGTTCTCCAATGGATGCGGCTAAAGGAATGTGGATGTTCTATGAACAACCAGAAGTTGACTTCAGCGATCTTGTTCAAAAATTCATGGATATTCGTAAACGTGCCTTCAAATTCCCATCACTTGGTAAGAAAGCGAAATACATTGGTATCCCAACAACATCTGGTACAGGTTCAGAAGTAACACCGTTTGCTGTTATCTCTGATAAAGCAAACAATCGTAAATACCCACTTGCTGACTATGCTTTGACGCCAACCATTGCGATTGTTGACCCAGCTTTGGTAGAATCTGTTCCAGCATTTATCGCAGCAGATACAGGTATGGATGTTCTAACTCACGTTACAGAAGCCTATACTTCAAACTTTGCTAATGACTATACAGATGGTATTGCCCTTCAAACCATCAAGTTAGTCTTCAAATACTTGGAAAAATCTGTAAAAACGGCTGACCCAGAAGCCCGTGAAAAGATGCATAATGCCTCTACAATGGCTGGTATGGCCTTTGCAAATGCCTTCCTTGGAATGAGTCACTCAATGGCGCATAAGATTGGTGCTGTTCACCACACCATTCACGGACGTACAAATGCTATTTTACTTCCTTATGTTATCCGTTATAATGGAACTCGTCCATCTAAGACTACAACATGGCCTAAATACAATTACTGGAAAGCTGATGAAAAATTCCAAGATATCGCTCGTATGCTAGGTCTTCCTTGCTCAACACCAGAAGAAGCGGTTGAAGCGTATGCTAAAGCTGTTTATGACCTTGGTGTAGCGGTTGGTATCAAGATGAACTTTAAAGATCAAGGAATTGATGAAAAAACTTGGAAAGATAGCTTACATGATATTGCCGTTCTTGCTTATGAAGATCAATGTTCACCAGCAAATCCACGCTTGCCAATAGTTACTGACATGGAAGAAATTATGGCTGATGCCTACTATGGCTATGCAGAACGTCCAGGACGTCGTAAATAGACAGTAAAGTTTGTTCTAATTTGAATCGTTCGTCATTGTACAGACAATGTATTCAGATTTTTAGACATAAAACAGTTTATCAGTCACCATCTCCCTGCTTTTGTAGGGAGATTTTTCTATTTGGAGAGAGTGTCCTTTCTCTTGCTTGATATTGTATGCGCTTTCCTGTAAACTAGTTGTGAAAAAAGGAGGGCGGTCATGTTTCAATTGTTGGTATTTGATATGGACGATGTCATTGTGGATACGGAATATCTAGATTTTCAATTACAATAAGCATTTGTGTGCTTGTTTAGTTCAAGTCCAAATGAGTTGTCTCAGCAAGATTTTTCGATTTTAGTTGGAAAATCTTATACGGCTCTTTATCGTTGTATTAAACAGCTCAGCCAGACAAGTTTATCTTTGGAAACAATCGATCATCAACTAGACAAGTTTGCAGCAGAAAAATATCAAGAGGTAAACTACCAAGAATTGTTTCAGAAAGCTATCGTGCAGATTCTCTTATATGCTAGGGAAAATCATATAAAAGTAGCACTTGTATCGTCTTTTAGATATCAACATATTATAGAAGTTCTGACTTCTTGTGGAATTAAAGAATATTTTGACTTGATTGTCAGTGGTGAAGATTTTGCGGAAAGCAAGCCTAATCCAGCGATTTATCAAGTTATTTTAGAAAAATTGGATATAAATGTGGGAAATGCTGTAGCTATTGAGAATTCTTTTTGTGGTATTGCTGCTGTTAAGAGTGCAGGGTTAAAGATTATTGCTTATGAAGAAAAGAGGATACCTGTTGACCAGAGTCAAGCTGACATGGTCGCAAAAGATATGATTGAGATTTTCTCAATACTACAAACCTTGAAGGAGAGTGAATGATTGCGATGCTTTGGGTATCGTTTTCTTGAAACTACTTTCAAGATTTAAGAGAAAAGTGAGCATTATCAGAAATTAGAACCTAAATATCGGATGTTATTGAAAGCGTTTTAAAAAACAGCTATAATAGCACTGTGAGATTGAAAGCGCTTTAAAAATCGATCTACAATAGTAAAGGAGAAGGCTGTCTATGGCAAAAATGACAAAAGACGAGCTGATTGCCAAAATAAAAGCTGGCATCATTGTTTCCTGTCAAGCTCTGCCACATGAACCGCTTTATACTGATGCAGGTGGGGTTATTCCTCTTTTAGTGAAAGCGGCTGAACAAGGAGGCGCTGTTGGTATTCGAGCGAATAGCGTTCGGGATATTAAGGAAATTAAAGAGGTCACTTCGCTACCCATTATTGGTATTATCAAGCGAGATTATCCACCTCAAGAGCCATTTATTACCGCAACGATGCGAGAAATTGATGAACTAGCAGCTCTGGATATTGAAGTGATTGCTTTTGATTGTACAAAGCGGGAGCGTTTTGATGGTTTAAAGATTGCGGATTTCATCAAGCAAGTGAAGGAGAAATATCCTCATCAATTGTTCATGGCAGATGTGAGTACCTTTGAAGAGGGAGCTGCTGCGGTAGAAGCGGGTGTGGACTTTGTAGGGACAACTTTGTCGGGCTACACTTCTTATAGTTTGCAAGGTGAGGGGCCGGATTTTGATCTGATAAAAAATTTATGTGATGCAGGTTTGGATGTTATCGCGGAAGGAAAAATTCATTATCCAAGTGAAGCTAAAACGATTCATGACTTAGGTGTTAGAGGAATTGTAGTAGGTGGTGCCATTACGCGTCCAAAAGAAATTACAGAGCGTTTTGTTGCAGCAGTAAGTGAAAAGTAGGAACAATTTTATCCTAAAAAGGATGACAATAAAAGGAGAAACAATATGAGGATGAAGAAAATACTTTGTTCGTTAGTTGCAGGAGCTGCAATTTTATCTTTGGCAGCATGTGGAAATTCAGGTGGTTCAAACAAGTCGGCTGATTCAGGTAATTCTTCTGGTAAGACAGAGATTACTTGGTGGGCTTTCCCAGTCTTCACGCAAGAAAAAGCAAACGATGGTGTTGGAACTTATGAAAAAGAAATTATCAAAGCATTTGAAAAAGCCAATCCAGATATTAAAGTGAAACTAGAAACAATTGATTTCAAATCTGGTCCAGAAAAAATCACAACGGCGATTGAAGCAGGAACAGCACCAGATGTCCTCTTTGACGCACCGGGTCGGATTATTCAGTATGGTAAAAATGGTAAATTGGCAGAATTGAACGATCTCTTTACAAATGATTTTGTCAAAGATGTCAATAACAATCAAATCATTCAAGCCAGCAAAGCTGGTGACAAAGCTTATATGTATCCAATTAGCTCTGCGCCATTTTACATGGCATTGAACAAGAAAATGCTGAAAGAAGCTGGTGTGTTAGACCTTGTTAAAGAGGGCTGGACAACTGCTGACTTCGAAAAAGTATTAAAAGCATTGAAAGCTAAAGGGTATACTCCTGGCTCACTCTTCAGTAATGGTCAAGGTGGTGACCAAGGTACACGTGCTTTCATTTCAAATCTTTATGGTGGTTCTGTAACAGATGATAAGGTGACAAAATATACAACGGACAGTCCAAACTTTGTCAAAGGTTTGAACAAAGCAGTGAGCTGGATTAAAGATGGTTTGATGACAAACGGCTCTCAATTCGATGGTGGAGCAGATATTCAAAACTTTGCAAATGGGCAAACTTCTTATACTGTTCTTTGGGCACCTGCGCAAAAAGGCATCCAAGCTAAACTCTTGAAAGCTAGTGGTGTCGAAGTTGTGGAAGTGCCATTCCCATCAGATAACGGAAAACCAGCTTTGGAATACCTTGTAAATGGTTTTGGTATCTTTAACAATAAAGATAAAAAGAAAGTAGAAGCTGCTAAAAAGTTTGTCAAATTTATTGCGGATGATAAAAAGTGGGGGCCAAAAAATGTTGTTCGTACAGGTGCCTTCCCAGTCCGTTCCTCATTTGGAAAATTGTATAATGACAAACGGATGGAAACAATCAGCACTTGGACAAAATATTATTCACCATATTACAATACGATTGATGGATTTGCAGAAATGAGAACACTCTGGTTCCCAATGTTGCAATCTGTTTCAAATGGCGATGAAAAAGTTGAATCTGCTTTGAAGACCTTTACAGAAAAAGCAAATGAAACCATTAAAAAAAGTAAAAAATAAATAATGTAACGATTTCCCTTTTTCTGTTGTTGGTTTCATAAAATAGGAAAAGGGAATTTTTTATCAAAAAGAGGAGGTCAGTATCTCCTCTAGCTAAATGAGGTGTTGAATGTGAAAGTGAATAAAATAAGAATGAGAGAAACGGTGATTTCCTATGCTTTTTTGGCACCAGTTCTATTATTCTTTATTGTCTTTGTATTGGCACCGATGGTGATGGGATTTGTAACGAGTTTCTTTAATTATTCTATGACTTCCTTTTCATTCGTTGGATTGGACAATTACTCACGAATGTTTAAAGATCCAGTCTTTATTAAATCTCTCATTAATACGGTGATTATCGTTATTGGTTCGGTACCAATTGTTGTGTTGTTCTCTTTGTTTGTGGCTTCTCAAACCTATAGTCAGAATGCGATTGCACGGTCATTTTATCGGTTCGTCTTCTTCCTGCCGGTGGTAACAGGGAGTGTAGCTGTAACGGTTGTATGGAAATGGATTTACGACCCACTGTCAGGGATTTTGAATTTCGTCCTGAAGTCGGGTCATGTCATCAATCAGAATATTTCTTGGCTGGGTGATAAGCATTGGGCGTTGATGGCGATTATTGTGATTTTGCTGACAACTTCTGTCGGGCAGCCTATTATTCTCTATATTGCTGCTATGGGAAATATTGACAATTCATTGGTGGAAGCTGCGCGTGTTGATGGAGCGACAGAGCTGCAAGTTTTCTGGAAGATTAAATGGCCAAGTCTTTTGCCAACAACTCTGTATATTGCGATCATTACAACAATCAATTCCTTCCAATGTTTTGCCTTGATTCAGCTGTTGACATCCGGAGGGCCAAACTATTCAACCAGTACATTGATGTATTACCTGTATGAAAAAGCCTTCAAGTTATCTGAATATGGTTATGCTAATACCATGGGAGTATTTTTAGCTGTCATGATTGCTTTGATTAGCTTTGCCCAATTCAAGATTCTTGGAAATGACGTCGAATATTAAAGAAAGGAGAGACAAGATGAAACAGAAAAAAATGAGTGCCTTTACGGTAATTTCAACGATGATTCTCTTGGTGTTGACCGTTCTCTTTGTTTTTCCTTTCTATTGGATTTTAACAGGGGCTTTCAAATCGCAGCCAGATACGATTGTCATTCCACCTCAATGGTGGCCTAAGATGCCAACATTAGAAAATTTCCAACAGCTGATGGTGCAAAACCCAGCCCTGCAATGGATGTGGAATAGTGTCTTTATCTCGCTAGCGACCATGTTTTTGGTCTGCATTACTTCTGCCTTAGCGGGTTATGTTCTGGCTAAAAAACGTTTCTATGGGCAGCGGCTTCTTTTTGCAACTTTTATCGCTGCTATGGCTCTGCCTAAACAAGTAGTACTGGTTCCTTTGGTCCGTATTGTCAACTTTATGGGAATTCATGATACACTAGCTGCAGTTATTTTGCCTCTTGTTGGTTGGCCTTTTGGGGTTTTCCTCATGAAGCAATTTAGTGAAAATATCCCAACGGAATTGTTGGAATCTGCTAAGATTGATGGCTGTGGTGAGATTCGGACATTTTGGAATGTTGCTTTTCCGATTGTGAAACCAGGTTTTGCTGCCCTTGCCATTTTTACTTTTATCAACACATGGAATGATTACTTTATGCAATTGGTCATGTTGACATCGCGGCAGAATCTAACGATTTCACTTGGAGTGGCAACGATGCAAGCTGAAATGGCAACGAATTATGGTTTGATTATGGCTGGTGCTGCTATGGCAGCTGTTCCGATTGTAACCGTCTTTCTTGTCTTCCAAAAATCCTTCACACAAGGTATTACCATGGGAGCTGTGAAAGGATAAGGAGGGAAAACGAATGATTTTCGATGAATTGGAAAATCTCGCCCATTACAAAGGTATCCATAATCATTTAGATTGTGCCATTGATTATCTCCTAACTCACGATTTAAGCAATTATGAGTTAGGACGGTATGAGATTAATGGAGACAAAGTTTTCTTCTTTGTGCAGGAAAATGAGCTTAATCAAGAAGAGAATGATGGCTTTGAATTTCATCATCGTTATTTGGATTTGCATTTTCTCTTGGAAGGGCGAGAAATAATCCAGTATGGCTATGAGCAAACGGAACTTCGCAAGGTTTATGATGCAGAGAAAGATATTGGTTTTAACACTTGCAACCAAGTCTATCCGCTAGTTTTGGATCATCGGAATTTTGTGGCGTTTTTACCAGAAGAAGCTCATCACCCAAATGGTTTTGCTGGCAAGGGGTTGACGGTCAAGAAATGCGTGGTAAAAGTGCTATTTGACTAACTAGAAAAATAAAGGAGATTGAGCATGGAGAACAGAAGCTCTCAGTTAGTGAAATCTATTTTTAATACGGATAATTTATTCATGAGAATTTGTGAAAAAATTCTTGATTTAGTGACAGTCAATCTTCTTTTTCTGCTGTCTTGTCTACCACTTGTTACGATTGGTATTGCCAAAATTAGCTTGTATGAAACTTTGTTTGAAATCAAGGGTGCGCGTCGCGTAAAAGTCACAGCGATGTACATGCAAGCATTTAGAAAAAATTGGAAAGTCGGTTTAAAACTTGGTTTGTTAGAACTGCTACTTGTAGGAATCAGTCTATTTGACCTCGTGCTTTTTTGGAAGCAGGAAACAATGCTGTTTCAAATGCTAAAAGCAACTTGTATAGGTGTCATCATTTTTACTAGTTTGCTGTTTTTATGCATCTATCCTTTGGCAGCTAAGTTTGAAATGACGATAAAAGATCTATTACAAACGGGACTGATCATGGTGAGTTTGCATTTCCCGTGGTTCTTTTTGATGATAGCCTTATTAGCTGTAATTGTCTTTTTCCTCTCTAGTTCAGGATTTGTATTGCTACTGGGCTTTACTCTTTTTGTATTAGTTGGCTTTGCAGCCTTAGGATTTTTGCAATTGCCTATTATGGAAACTATTTTTAATAAATATAAACGATAAAACCAATTAACTTGGAGAATAAAATATGAGAGATTTAAAAAAATATGAAGGGGTCATTCCGGCCTTTTATGCTTGCTATGATGATCAAGGCGAGATTAGTCCAGAGCGCGTGCGAGCTTTGGTAGAATATTTTCTTGAAAAAGGAGTTCAAGGCTTGTATGTTAATGGCTCATCTGGTGAATGTATCTACCAAAGTGTTGCTGATAGAAAATTGATTTTAGAAGAAGTAATGGCAGTGGCAAAAGGGAAATTAACTATTATTGCTCACGTCGCTTGCAACAACACCAAGGATAGTATGGAGTTAGCGCGCCATGCAGAAAGCTTGGGAGTGGACGCTATTGCGACCATACCACCGATTTATTTTCGTTTGCCAGAATACTCGATTGCTCAATATTGGAACGATATTAGCGCAGCTGCCCCACATACAGACTTTGTGATCTACAATATTCCGCAGTTGGCAGGTGTAGCTCTGACGCCAAGTTTATATACAGAAATGCTCAAAAATGAACGTGTGATTGGCGTGAAGAATTCTTCCATGCCTGTCCAAGACATTCAAACCTTTGCAGCACTTGGTGGGGAAGACCACCTCGTCTTTAATGGACCAGATGAGCAATTTTTAGGCGGTCGCCTGATGGGAGCAAGAGCAGGCATCGGCGGAACATATGGGGCTATGCCAGAACTTTTCTTAAAGCTCAATCAATTGATTGCCGACAAAGAATTGGAGAGAGCAAAAGAATTACAATTTACCATCAACACTATTATCGGAAAATTAACTGCTGCTCATGGAAATATGTATTCTGTCATCAAGGAAGTCTTGAAGATCAATGAAAATCTAAACATTGGTTCTGTTCGTGCTCCGTTAACACCAGTGACAGGCACAGATCGTCCGATTGTAGAAGAAGCAGCTCGCTTGATTCGTGTAGCTAAGGAAACGTTCTTGTAATAAAAAAGAGGTGGATTATGGGGAAATATGTTGCCATTGATATTGGTGGAACAAATATCAAATATGGTCTGATTGATGATACTGACACCTTGCTGGAAGCGCATGAAATCCCAACAGAGGCTCATAAGGGCGGTCCAGAAATTTTACACAAGGTAAAGGGAATTGTAGCACGTTATTTAGAACAAATTCCAGTTGCTGGGGTTTGTATCTCCTCGGCTGGAATGGTCGATCCAGATAAAGGAGAAATCTTTTATGCTGGTCCTCAGATTCCGAACTATGCAGGTACTCAGTTCAAGAAAGTGGTAGAAGAAACATTTGCCGTTCCTTGTGAGATTGAAAACGATGTCAATTGTGCTGGCTTAGCGGAAGTCATGTCCGGGAGCGGAAAGGGAGCGAACATTGCGATTTGTTTGACGATTGGGACGGGTATAGGTGGCTGTTTGCTGGTGGATGGTCAGGTTTTTCACGGCTTTAGTAATTCAGCCTGTGAAGTCGGTTATGTGTATCTATCAGATGGTGCATTCCAAGATGTGGCTTCAACGACGGCCTTGGTCAATTATGTAGCAGAACTTCACGGAGAAGATCCTGCTATGTGGAATGGACGGCGCATTTTCAAGGAAGCAACAGAAGGAAATGCACGCTGTATCCAAGGTATTGACCGCATGGTCAACTATCTGGGACAAGGGATTGCCAATATTTGCTATGTAGTCAATCCAGAAGTGGTGATTTTAGGTGGCGGCATTATGGAGCAAGAGGCCGTTCTTCGTCCTCGAATTGAGGCTGCTATGAAAGCCTGCTTGGTACCAAGTATCGCTAAAAAAACCAAGCTCGCTTTCGCTTACTATCAAAATACAGCAGGAATGTTTGGTGCCTATTATCATTTTAAAAATAAACAACAATAGATAAAAAGAGCAAGTGAGGTTCTCAGGAAAATCTGAACTCAACTTGCTCTTTTGTTATTTATGTCGTTGGTAGTAACCATTTAATTTTTTATTTTCCCAATAGCTGTTGAAGATTTTTTCTTTTTTCTCCCGATCAATTTCAAGGAAAAAGGCATAGAGTAAGTCAATCACCAGCAACATAGAAAATTGAGCTGAGATGCGCAAAATATACTCTGGTTTGCTTTGAATGGCAACAGGAATGATTTCCGTAAATTGTTGGTCAACTTTGTCTGATTGGCCTGTTACCAATACAGTTTTAGCTCCCATTGCTTTGGCATCCATCAGACTATTGATGATAGATTGGGTTTGTCCTGATAAAGAGAAACCAATCACCAAGCAATTTTTGTCTAAAATACTGGTCGTCCAAGCAAAGCCGTCTTGATCTGTCAAAGCTTCGCAGATGACCCCAAGCCGCATGAAGCGCAGTTTCATATCACGAGCTACCAACCCTGAACTACCAATACCAAAAAAATACACTCGATCCGCTTCTTCGATAAACTGCACCACACGCAACAGTTTTTCTTCATCAATCAATTCCTCTGTCTGTTGTCGAATTTGAGTATAATTTCGCAAAACTCTACGGGACACATCGTGTTGTAAGTGATTGGTTTCTTCTACATTACTTTGCAGTTGATGAATATATTGAAAATTAAACTCTCTGTAACCTTTAAATCCACATTTTTTTGCAAAGCGAGTAAGTGCCGCCTGGGAGATGAAAAGAGTTTGCGCAACTTTTTGCGAAGAAAGGTCGTCGTAGATACTAGAAGGATTTAAAAAGTAGTTTGCAATCCGCTTTTCTAAGTCGGTCATGCTGTCAAAATGGCTTTCGATTCTCGCCATAATATGTCGCGTATTTTTCATAGATGTACTCTCTTTACTTGTAGTGATATAGAACAAATGTTTTGAAAAACCTATTTGTATTATAACATAGTTTTACAAAATAAGACGCTGGGTAGCTTGATAAATAACACACGGTGAAATGATTTCAATTAAGCGCAGAAAAGGAATAAAACTCTGTGACGAATGGTTTGAAAATGTGTTATAATTTACACAAGTAAACGTTACAGCCATTGTATGATACAAAGGAGGTGCAAGATATGACGAACGCTACTCTTGAGCAAATGCAAGAAATTGAGCGAGCAGCAGATGAAGTGCTAGCTGGTTATCAACATCAGATTCGGGAGTTGCAAGACCAAGCTGCTAGGGATTTGAAGCAGCTAGGGCGAGCCTATGATGAAGAAAAACAACAGTTGCTTATTGAGTTAAAGGAACAATCTGAAAAAGAGATTGCTAGCTTGACACAAGACTTGGAAAAAACGAAACAAGAGAACGAAGAAAAAGTCCAAGCAGCTTTGTCAAATAAAAAAGAGGCGTTACTGCAAATGATTGTAGACAGGGTGGTAGAAAAATATGGCAATTAGTCAAATGCAGGAGTTGTCGCTGCTGTTGCCAAGAGAATTGTTGGATAAAATCCTTTCCTATCTGCAAGATCTCCAATCGGTTGAAATTCAGGATTTACAAGCAAAAGAGACCTGGAAAGGTGCTTTTGAGAAAGAGTTAGTGTGGAATCCTGATACATCTTTTTCGGAACACCTTCAAGCTTTGACTCGGCGGCAGGAAAAACTCGCACGTATGATTGAAAACCTGCAAGCATTTGTTCCTAAGAAAAAAATGCTGGAATCATTGAAGGAAGCTCCGTTGGAAACAAGCTTTGTCAGTTTAGAACAGATGGGACAAGCGCGTGACGAAGAAGCGTTTCTTGCGGCGATTCAGCAACAATTTCAAGTGTTGGCAAGAGCACAAGAAGTCAAAGAAACGGCTCAGTCGGAAGTAGCGGAGTTGGAAAAATGGGCAAGTTTAGACGTTACTCCAGTAGTACTTAAGCAATTTAAATATCTTCGTGCGTTTGTGGGAACCATTCCAATTAGTGGAAACAATCAGTTCAATATTCGATTGCAGGATTATCCCAATCTGGAAGTTCGAGAGGTTTTTACTAGCAGTACAGAAAAAGGAATCCTTGTGTTATGTAAAGCAGAAGTTGCTAAAGAAACCCAAGCAGTTTTGACAGAACTTGGTTTCAAGCTGTTTGAATATGCTTTTGAGGAATTGCCAAAGGAGCGTTTGGTAGCATTACAAGCGATGATAAAAGAGCAAGAAGTACTCATAACTTCAACAAAAATACAACTGGCGTCTTCAAATGAAGAATTAAAACAACTCAAGTGTCAGTTGGATTATGTATTGAATTTAACTTCTCGTCAAGAAAGCAAGGAAGCTCTTGCTAGTACACAGAATTTGGTTGCCTTAGAGGGCTGGATTGAGCAGGAGCAGATAGAAGATTTAAGAATGGGACTCACGCAGCAATTTGGTGGTGCTGTCTTGCTTCAAATCCATGAAATGACGGCAGCTGATCGACAGCGCGTGCCGACAAAACTCAAAAACAATGTGCTGGTTGAGCCGTTTGAGTTGGTAACGGAAATGTATTCGCTGCCGAAGTACGAAGACAAAGATCCAACACCCGTTGTGTCGCTGTTTTATTTTATCTTTTTTGGTATGATGGCAGCTGATATTGGTTATGGTTTGTTGCTCTTTGGTGGAACAAGTTGGGCTTTGAAGGCTCTACATATCAAGCCAAATCTGGCTAAGAATTTACGCTTTTTTAGAATTTTAGGAGTCGGTGTTGCACTCTGGGGAGTCATCTACGGTTCATTCTTTGGTTTCAAATTGCCTTTTGCGATTGTTGATACCAGTACGGATGTGATCACCATTCTGATTATGTCAGTCGTGATTGGGTTTATTACAGTCATGACAGGGCTTTATCTCAGTGGTGCAAAGAATATTCGCATGAAAGACTATGCGGAAGCCTATAATTCAGGTTTTGCTTGGATGCTGATTCTCGTCGGGCTGGCTTTATTAGCAGCGGGTCGATTATTCCCATCGCTTGCTATTGCTGGTTTGATCGGACAATGGCTTGCTATTATAAATGCTGTGGGTATTGTACTCGTTTCTATTATCAGCGCTAAGAGTTTGAAAGGATTGGGGCCTGCATTGTTTAATTTATACAATATCAGCAGTTATGTGGGCGATTTGGTGAGTTTCACGAGACTTATGGCTTTGGGTCTTGCAGGTGCGAGCATTGGTTCAGCCTTTAACTTAATTGTTAGTCTCTTTCCTCCTTTTGCTCGCTTCAGTATTGGTATTGTGCTATTTATCGCCCTTCACAGTATCAATATGTTCCTCTCCTTTTTATCAGGCTATGTACATGGAGCACGTTTAATTTTTGTTGAATTTTTTGGAAAATTCTACGATGGTGGTGGAAAAGCCTTTAAACCTTTGAAACCAGCAGGGAAATATGTTCGCTACAAAAAGTAGTTCAGCGAAATTGTTTTAATTGCTCAGACAGAATTTTATACCATTGACAATTAGAACAATCAAACAAATAGTATTTACTATTAGAAATGGAGTTTATTTATGCAAGCTTTTTCATCTTATTTTTCAACTTATGGCGGTGCCTTTTTCGCAGCACTAGGTGTGGTTCTGGCGATTTTTCTTAGTGGTATCGGTTCTGCGCGGAATGTCGGCTCGACCGGTCAGGCTGCAGCAGCGTTGTTAAAAGAACAGCCAGAGAAATTTGTTAGCGCTTTGATTTTGCAGCTATTGCCAGGTACGCAAGGTTTGTATGGTTTTGTTATTGGAATTTTAATTTTCTTTAAAGTTCAACCTGAAATGGCTCTCCAAACAGGCTTGGCACTCTTTTTTGCCGCACTTCCAATCGGAATTGTTGGTTATTATTCTGCTAAATATCAAGGAAATGTAGCGACAGCAGGCATGCAGATTTTGGCAAAACGTCCTGAAGACGTAATGAAAGGAGTAATCCTTGCTGCCATGGTCGAAACCTATGCTATCCTTGCCTTTGTTGTGTCTCTTTTAATGGTTTTGAATGTGAAATGAAAATGAGACAGTGTTTAGGGTCTTGAACCATCTGATTTCATAGAAGGAGGCAGATATGGGATTTGAATCTCAATTGAGGGATTCGGTTTTAGAGCAGGCGCATGAAAATGGGCGACAGTTAGTAGCTAATGCCCAAGAAACCCTTGATCGCGAAACTAAAGAACAAAAAGCACGGCTGAAACAAGAAAAAATGCAACAACGTGAGCAAGAAGTAAAAGTGCTAAAACGTCAAGTACAGCGTAAAGTGCAGCAACTTGAAAATGAAAAACGTCAATCTACTTTGGCGACCAAGCAACGGATTTTGAAAGAATTATTTGCAGGAGCTTATGAGCAGATGGCGACTTGGTCGCTCAAACAGGAACAGGCTTTTTTGGAGCAGATCTTAAAAAAGTATCCTCAAGAAGAGCTGGTTTTGACATTTGGTTCACGAACATTTGGTAAATATTCAGCCGTTCAATTAGAACAATTGTTAGAGCGTTATCCGCAAGTGAAATTAGCTTCTTCACCTGTGAGTGGAGAAGCGGGTTTTCTCCTTTCTCGGGGGAATGTTGACGATAACTACCTCTACCGTTATTTAGTGGATTCTTTATGGCAGGAGGAAAGCTATCGGCTCGCTCAGGCTATTTTCCAAGATAAAGAAGAGTAAGGAGACTGTTCATGAATGACAATACTTTCGCACAAGTTAATACGGAAATTAGTATTCATGAGAGTAGTTTCTTAAGTCCTGCGCAGTATGAGCAGTTGTTGCGAGCTTCAACTTCTGAAAGTCGATCAGCAGCTTTGGAAGGGACAGCATATAATCCGAATCATGAACAACTAACTGACTTAAATACAATTGAGAGATTTCTCATGAAGCATTTGTTTGCAGAGTATACATGGGCTTTTGAAGTCAGTCCAACATCTGCTTTGGTGGAGTTTTTCACGCTTAAATATACCTATCACAATCTTAAAGTGTTGCTTAAGCACAAGGCAACAGGCTTAAATTTAAAGCATCTGTTGATTCCTGTCGGGTCATATTCGTTAGACATGCTGGAACAGCTGATTACAATCTTTTCCACGGAATACTGTCCAAAATTGATGGTGGATGAAATAGAAGCAACTTGGGCAGAATATCAGGATTACCAAGATGTGCGTGTTCTAGAAATCGGAATGGATCTAGCTTATTTCGCGCACTTAAAAAGGTTGGAATCTGAATTTGAAGATGAGCGGCTTAAGCAGTTGGTACGGTTGACGATTGATTTTTACAATGCAACAACGGTGCAGCGTGCCATTCGTCACCAAAAACCGCATAGTTTTATGACACAACTCTTATCTGATGATGGGTCTTTGACAAGTGCAGAGTGGATTGAGTTAGCAGAAAAAGGGCAACTAACGGACTGGTTTTCTCAAGTAAACCCATTAGAATTTGATGCAGAATTGCGCTCTTATGAAGAAAAAATGCATTTGGAGAAGCTGACAAATCTTGAACTGGAATATTTAGCAGACTTGGTTCCGTTTAAACTCTTAGAGCAAGGACGATTTGAAACAAGTGGTCCACTTCCATTAGCTCGCTATTTATTGGGGAAAGAGCTAGAAGTGAAAAATCTTCGACTTATTTTGACCGGTTTGACAAATCAGCTTCCAGTAGAAAACATTAAAGAAAGGATGAGACCGATTTATGGCCAGTAAAACTTATAAAATTGGTGTGGTAGGAAATCGTGATGCCATTCTACCTTTTCGTCTAATTGGTTTTCAGACTTTTCCAGTCACAGGAGCAGCTGATGCTGTGAATGCTTTACGCCGACTGAGTCGAGAAGATTTTGCCATTATTTATTTGACAGAGGATGTGGCTGCAGAAATCCCTGAAACATTGGCTTACTATGATAAGCAAGTGCTGCCGGCGATTATTTTAATCCCGACTCATAAAGGAATAACGGGATTAGGACGGGGACGCATTCGTGAGAATGTAGAAAAAGCAGTCGGACAAAATATTTTAAATTAGAAGGAGCAAGACTTGAGTCAAGGAAAGATTATAAAAGTTTCAGGTCCTTTGGTGGTTGCTTCTGGAATGCAGGAAGCGAACATTCAGGATATTTGTCATGTAGGCAATTTGGGCTTGATTGGGGAGATCATCGAGATGCGTCAAGATGAGGCTTCTATTCAGGTATACGAAGAAACCTCTGGTCTTGGGCCAGGAGAACCAGTAGAAACAACAGGGAGTCCGTTATCGGTTGAGTTGGGGCCGGGGCTGATTTCGCAAATGTTTGATGGCATTCAACGTCCTTTGGCACGCTTTCAAACGGTGACACAGAGTGATTTTCTGGTACGTGGAGTTCAGCTGCCTAATCTGAATCGTGAGACTAAGTGGGACTTTGTACCTTGTCTAGCTGTCGGCGATGAAGTCCAAGCTGGAGATATTCTAGGCACCGTTCAAGAAACCGAGCTGGTAGTGCATCGTATTCTGGTACCAGTTGGTGTTAGTGGTCGGCTGACGGCTATTGAAGCTGGTAGCTTCACGGTCGAAGAAGCAGTCTATGAAGTTGAGCGTGCGGATGGTTCTGTCTTTGTCGGCAGTCTCATGCAGAGGTGGCCAGTCCGGAGAGGCCGTCCATTTGCTCAAAAGCTGATCCCAGAGGAACCTTTGGTGACGGGTCAACGCGTGATTGATACCTTTTTCCCAGTCACTAAGGGCGGGGCTGCTGCTGTTCCTGGCCCATTTGGAGCTGGCAAGACCGTTGTTCAGCATCAGGTTGCCAAATTTGCTAATGTGGACATCGTGATTTATGTTGGTTGTGGCGAGCGAGGCAATGAAATGACGGATGTCTTAAATGAATTTCCAGAGCTAATTGATCCAGTAACTGGTCAGTCAATTATGCAACGAACCGTTCTTATTGCGAACACGTCCAACATGCCAGTTGCGGCGCGTGAGGCTTCTATCTATACAGGAATTACAATTGCTGAGTACTTCCGAGATATGGGCTACTCTGTGGCCATTATGGCAGATTCGACCTCACGTTGGGCAGAAGCTCTGCGGGAAATGTCCGGGCGTTTGGAAGAAATGCCGGGCGATGAAGGCTATCCTGCCTATCTCGGCAGTCGGATTGCTGAATATTACGAACGAGCTGGTCGGGTGAAAACCTTAGGTAGTGACGAGCGCGAGGGAAGTATTACTGCAATTGGTGCGGTTTCCCCTCCAGGTGGAGATATTTCGGAGCCCGTCACGCAAAATACTCTACGGATTGTCAAGGTCTTCTGGGGATTGGACGCTCAGTTGGCACAACGTCGTCACTTTCCGGCTATCAACTGGCTTAGTTCTTACTCACTTTATCAAGATGAGGTAGGGCACTATATCAATCAGCATGAACAGTTGACTTGGTCAGAAAAGATAACCAAGGCAATGAACATTCTTCAAAAAGAGAGTGAACTACAAGAAATCGTACGGTTGGTTGGCCTGGATTCGCTGTCTGAAAAGGATCGTCTTACCATGAATACAGCAAAAATGATCCGTGAGGACTACCTGCAGCAGAATGCTTTTGACGAAGTGGATACCTACACTTCCTTTAAAAAACAAGTAGCTCTTCTTACTAATATCCTAACGTTTGATGAAGAAGCTAATCGTTCTTTGAATTTAGGGGCCTATTTTACTGAGATTATGAACGGTACTGTAGAGTTGAGAGATCAGATTGCCCGCTCTAAATTTATCCCAGAGGATCAGTTGGAAGCAATTCGCAGTTTGGATACCGCTATTCGGGAAAAACTGCATGATATTCTTGCCCAAGGAGGAGCAACCAATGAACGTGATTAAAGAATACCGTACCGTCAGTGAAGTTGTCGGCCCTTTGATGATTGTGGATCGAGTAGAAGGGGTGCATTTCAATGAATTAGTGGAAATCCAACTCCATGATGGAACGAAGCGTCAAGGGCAGGTCTTAGAAGTGCAAGAAGATAAGGCGATGGTGCAGCTGTTTGAAGGCTCTAGCGGAATCAATCTAGGGAAAACTAAGGTGCGTTTTACCGGTCATCCTCTTGAGTTGCCAGTATCAGAAGATATGGTCGGAAGGATTTTCAATGGGATGGGTAAGCCTATTGATGGTGGTCCAGATATTTTGCCTGAGAAATACCTGGACATTGACGGTCAAGCGATCAATCCAGTAGCAAGAGATTATCCTGATGAGTTCATTCAGACTGGGATTTCAGCTATTGATCACCTCAATACTTTGGTACGTGGTCAAAAACTGCCAGTCTTTTCTGGATCGGGCCTGCCTCATAAGGAATTGGCTGCTCAGATTGCTCGTCAAGCTACTGTGCTCAATTCAGAAGAAAATTTTGCAGTCGTTTTTGCGGCTATGGGGACGACCTTTGAAGAAGCCGAATTTTTTATGAATGACTTGCGGGAGACGGGGGCCATTGACCGCTCTATCCTCTTTATCAATCTAGCAAATGATCCTGCTATTGAGCGGATTGCGACACCACGAATTGCCTTGACGGCTGCCGAATACTTGGCTTATGAAAAGGACATGCACGTTCTCGTCATCATGACAGATATGACGAACTACTGTGAGGCCTTGCGAGAAGTATCCGCTGCTCGTCGAGAGGTGCCAGGACGCCGAGGCTATCCGGGGTATCTTTATACCAATCTATCCACTCTGTATGAGCGTGCGGGACGTTTGGTAGGGAAGAAAGGCTCGGTCACACAAATTCCAATTCTTACCATGCCTGAGGATGATATCACTCATCCCATTCCTGATTTGACTGGCTACATTACTGAAGGTCAGATTATCCTGTCGCGTGACCTTTACAATAGTGGTTATCGTCCGCCGATTAATGTGTTACCGTCCCTTTCACGTCTCAAGGACAAAGGATCTGGCGAAGGAAAGACTCGGGGAGACCACGCGGCAACGATGAATCAGCTTTTTGCGGCTTATGCACAAGGGAAACAGGCCAAAGAATTAGCAGTTGTACTAGGAGAGTCTGCATTATCTGATACGGATAAACTCTATGTACAATTTACTGAGCGATTCGAAAAAGAATATATCAATCAAGGATTTTATACCAATCGAACGATTGAAGAAAGCCTAGATTTAGGTTGGGAATTGTTGTCTATCTTGCCACGGACGGAGCTTAAGCGGATTAAGGATGATATGATCGACCAATATTTACCAGAAAGTAGGCGGCAAGCTTAAGGAGGTGAGCCGATGACTCGTTTGAATATCAAACCCACTCGAATGGAACTCAACAATCTAAAAGAGCGCCTGAAAACAGCTACTCGCGGTCATAAACTTCTCAAGGATAAGCGAGATGAACTGATGCGTCGTTTCATTGAAGCTGTTCGCGAAAATAATCGCCTTCGCCAAAAAGTTGAAGAAGCTCTCGTTGGTCATATGCAGGACTTTGTGTTGGCAAAAGCTTTGGAAAGCGACCTTATGGTGGAAGAAATTTTTGCTGTCCCTATGCGAGAAATCAATCTCCATATCGAACAGGAAAATATCATGAGCGTGCGAGTTCCTAAGATGCATGCCCATATTGCCAATCCTTACGGTGATGATGAGGGAGATGTGGTTTATAGCTACGTGGCATCCAACAGCCAGATGGATGAGACGATTGAAGATATGAGTAACCTATTGCCAGATCTTTTGCGCTTAGCAGAGATTGAAAAGAGCTGTCAGTTGATGGCGGATGAAATTGAAAAAACTCGCCGCCGGGTCAATGGCTTAGAGTATGCAACTATTCCAGATCTCATAGAAACCATTCATTATATCGAAATGAAGCTAGAAGAAGCTGAACGAGCTAGTCTAGTGAGAGTTATGAAAGTGAAATAATGTTGTGTAATAAGTCGGTAGTGGGATACTCGATATTTAAAATCACTGTCACTGACATTCAGTTCTATGGCTGACAACGATAATCAAAAAACAAAACGGACGATGCTTTGATGAGTTGACGTCTGTTTTTCTTTTCGATGATTAGACGTGCAAGCAAGAAGAAACCAAAAGTTTACGCACATTAGTATTTTCCATAGAAATGCGAGAATTTTCTGATAAGTCATGTTATAATAGAACAGACTACACGAAAGGGATAAAAATTTATGACTTTAGTTTATCAATCAACACGTGACGCAAACAATACAACGACAGCCAGCCGAGCTATTTTGCAGGGATTGGCAACAGATGGCGGTCTCTTTACTCCAATTTCTTATCCTCAGGTCGAGTTGGATTTTGCAAAACTAAAAGACGCTTCCTATCAAGAAGTAGCAAAATTAATTTTATCTGCTTTCTTAGATGATTTCACAGATCAAGAGCTAGATGATTGTATTGCCCATGCTTACGATAACAAGTTTGATACGCCGAACATTGCTCCCTTAATCAAGCTAGATGGTCAGTACAATTTAGAGCTTTTTCATGGTTCGACCATTGCTTTTAAGGATATGGCCTTGTCCATCCTTCCGCATTTACTGACGACTGCAGCGAAAAAGCATGGCTTGGAAAATAAAATTGTCATTCTGACGGCGACTTCTGGCGACACGGGTAAGGCAGCTATGGCAGGCTTTGCAGACGTTCCTGGGACCGAGATTATCGTCTTTTATCCGAAAGACGGTGTCAGCAAGGTTCAGGAGCTGCAAATGACGACTCAGACAGGGGACAATACTCATGTAGTGGCTATTGAAGGGAATTTTGATGATGCTCAGACCAATGTCAAGCAGATGTTTAATAACGCTGTGCTTCGCAAAAAACTAGCAGAACACAAGTCGCAATTTTCTTCCGCCAACTCCATGAATATCGGGCGCTTGGTGCCACAGATTGTTTATTATGTCTATGCCTATGCACAATTGGTCAAAACCGATCAGATTCGAGCTGGTGAAGCAGTCAATTTTTCTGTACCAACTGGAAACTTCGGTAATATCTTGGCAGCCTACTATGCTAAACAAATAGGTCTTCCAGTTGGCAAGTTAATCTGTGCTTCCAACGAAAATAATGTCTTGACAGATTTCTTTAAAACACATATCTATGATAAGAAGCGCTGTTTCAAGGTGACATCTAGCCCGTCTATGGACATTTTAGTTTCTTCAAATCTAGAGCGCTTGATTTTCCACCTGTTAGGAAATAATGCCGAAAAGACAGCAGAGTTGATGACCAATCTCAAAAAACATGGTCAGTATGAGTTGACCAACTTTGACTCAGAAATGCTAGCACTCTTTGCGGCTGAATATGCCACAGAAGTGGAGACCGCGGCTGAAATCAAACGGGTTTATGAAATATCTAACTATATTGAAGATCCGCATACAGCAGTAGCATCAGCCGTTTATCAAAAATATCGTACCAAAACAGGTGACGACACGAAGACAGTCGTTGTTTCAACTGCCAGTCCTTACAAATTCCCAGTTGTTGCAGTCGAAGCTGTGACTGGACAAACCGGACTGAGTGATTTTGAAGCTTTGGCTCAGTTACATGATCTTACTGGTGTGTCAATTCCAGCAGCCGTGGATGGCATAGAAACGGCTGAAGTCCGCCATAAAATGATTGTTGCTGCTGACCAGATGCAGGCGGCAGTAGAAAAGGATTTAGGGCTTTAACCATTTTCAACACTCAGAGGGGACTCACCTGAGTGTTTTCGGCTTGTAAAAGTATGTAAACAGTCTATTGCACGTCTCGTACAGCAAAGGGGATAATCAGAGCAGGAGTTTCATAATGCATGACTACTTATAAAAAGATTTTAAACATAGCTTTGCCAGCCATGGTAGAAAACTTTTTGCAGATGCTAATGGGAATGGTAGATTCGTATTTAGTAGCTAGTCTAGGTCTGGTGGCTATTTCAGGAGTTTCGGTTGCTGGCAATATGATTAGCATTTACCAGGCCATTTTTATTGCGCTAGGATCAGCGGTATCCAGTCTAATTTCTAAGAGTTTAGGAGAAGGAGACCGAGATAATCTAGCTTATCATACTAGTGAAGCCATTAAATTGACCCTGATGCTGAGTGGGTTTCTGGGACTTTTCTCGCTTGCTTTTGGACAGCAAATATTGGCTTGGTTGGGAACGGAGCCTGCAGTCGCTAATGCAGGTGGTCTCTATCTCGCTTTAATCGGAGGAACAATTGTTCTTTTGGGAATGATGACAAGTCTAGGGGCTTTGGTTCGAGCGACCAGCAATCTCCGCCTGCCTATGTATGTCAGCTTTTTTAGCAATCTACTTAATGTTCTTTTTTCCAGCATTGCAATTTTTATTTTCCACATGGGAATTGTTGGAGTGGCATTGGGAACCATTTTAGCTCGTCTGGTGGGCGTCTTCATTTTATGGAAAGAATTGTCGCTACCTTTGGCGCCTTGGAGTTGGAAGCTGGATTGGGAACTGCTGCGCTTATCTCTGCCAGCTGCTGGGGAACGATTGATGATGCGAGCTGGGGATGTTGTGATGATTGCTATTATTGTTAAATTCGGGACAGATGCCGTCGCAGGAAATGCTATTGGAGAGGTTCTGACCCAGTTTAACTACATGCCGAGCTTTGGTGTCGCTACTGCAACAGTCATGTTGGTAGCTCATGCAGTGGGACAAGCAGACCTTCAAGCAGTTAGGAGGCTGACAAAGCAGACGTACTGGTTATCTCTAAGCCTCATGTTACCGATAGCTCTGTTTCTTTTTGGGTTTGGGCAGCCGTTAACACAACTTTATACAGCTGACGGTGGTGCTGTTCAGGCTAGTTTGTCTGTTGTTCTGTTTTCACTTTTGGGAGTGCCTATGACAGCAGGAACAGTCATCTATACAGCTGTTTGGCAAGGGTTGGGCAATGCTAAGCTGCCTTTTTATGCCACGACGGTTGGTATGTGGCTCATTCGCATTGTAGCAGGCTATTTTCTGGGGGTAACGCTGGGCTTGGGCTTGCCTGGAGTTTGGACGGCTACTCTTTTGGACAATAGCTTTCGCTGGCTATTTTTACAAATACTCTACCAACGGAAAATGAGGGAGCGAACATGACAAGAGCTTTTATTTGGGATTTGGATGGAACATTACTAGATTCCTATGACGCTATTTTGGCGGGGATTGAAGAAACTTATACTCACTATGGATTGGATTTTGACCGAGAGGGCATCCATGCTTATATTTTGCGGCATTCTGTTCAAAAATTGCTAGAAAAAGTCGCAGTAAAAAAAGGCTTGAATGCAGAAGAGATGAATCAATTTAGAGGGCAAAGCTTGCAAGAGAAGAATGCTCAAATTGAGCTTATGGATGGTGCTAAGACAATCCTTGCTTGGGCGCAGGAAGCAGGTATTCAGCAGTTTGTTTATACCCACAAGGGGGAAAATGCCTACCAAGTTTTAGCTGATTTAGATATTTTGGATTATTTCACAGAAATTGTGACGACGGCTAATGGATTTGCAAGAAAACCTGATCCAGAAGGGGTGGATTATCTGGTGGAAAAATATCAGTTGAATAAAGAACTGACTTACTATATCGGTGACCGAATGCTAGATGTAGATGTTGCCTTTAACAGCGGTATTCAATCCATCAATTTCTGTGATTACCGACCAACGATCAATCAAAAAATCAATCAGTTAGTAGATATACAAAAGATAATCCGTTAAAGGGAAGCAAAATGGTTGCTTTTCTTTTTTTATAGTCCACAATTGACTTGTCAATAGTTGACGAATCACCAAAACTAAAAAGGAGAACTAGGGTTCCATTCATCACCTACTATATCAACTACATTCAACGGAACAGGCTATCACGCAATTCTTTGCGTAATGAGCTTAACGTGGCATTTTTGATGAATCATATTCCGTGTAATCAGGCAGCTGTGCAAGAAGTCTTGAAAATTGATCCCGCGCAGTATTGCCCCAGCATTTCAGGCTCTTAGAAGGGCATGGATATGTTCAACGAAGTCGCAATCCCAAAAATAAACGAGAGATTAGATGTAATGAATCTTGTAAAAAAGCAACTTTTACAGGATTCACCGAGTCCCCATGTAGGTGTCCAAAATGAAGGCAGTCCTCGTCTAGAAATTGTGACTCTTTGTGTTTGGTCTGTCATTGGTATCGCAGGATATGGTGCAGTAACAACTAATAAGAAAATCATCTTGATCCAAGGAGGTCGCTATTTTAGCCATTTTAAGTATTTTATTGTTTAAATAAGGCTAACATTAACCTTTATAAAAGTTTAAGTGAATCACTATTAACGTTTTGTGCTCTAAATGATTTATTACTTCATTTTTCTCTAGAATAAATAGCTCAAAAGCGCTATAATGAAGGTGGAAAGATTCTCATATATGGAGGTGTCAAGATGGACGAATTGAAAAAAGTTTTGCTGGCAGGGATTGGATTGACTTCCATGACCTATGATAAAGCTAGTGAATTTGTCAAAGAATTGATTGCCAAAGGTCGCTTAACGGTGGATGAAGGCAAGCAACTTCAGTCAGAATTAAAGCGCAAAGCAAAAGAACAAACCGCTGAAAGTCAAGTTGAACACATAGATAATGTATATGCAACCAAGCAAGATATTGAACGATTAGAAGACAAACTAGACCAATTATTTAAAGGGCTTTCGAAAACAGAAGAATAGTCTTCCATGATAACGCAGTCACAACTTTATAAAGACTGCGTTTTTTGCTAAACTAAAAGCAGGATTTGAAAGAAAAATTGACAATTATAAATAGAAGGAGGATAACTTTATGGCAAACAAACGCTTACGAGAGATTCTAACAGCCTTTAGTGCTGTTGGTTGGTCCAATCTGAGAGAACGAAGGAAGCCACTGGACGAGAAAAAAGCTCCTAAGCAATTGCGAGAAGCTTTTGAGCAACTAGGACCCAGTTTTGTAAAAATTGGTCAAATTTTGTCCACTCGCAGTGACTTATTGCCAGAAATCTATATCAAAGAGTTAAGCAAGTTACAAGATGACGTCAAACCTTTGGACAAAGAGACTGTCATGGTTGCGATTGAAGACGAATTAAAACGCCCAATTGAGAAACTTTTTTTAGACGTCTCGCAGGAACATTTAGCAAGTGCTTCCGTCGCACAAACTCACCGTGCTGTTTTGTTAAATGGCGATGAAGTTGTGCTGAAAATTCAGCGTCCGCATATTCAAGAGCAAATTACAGAAGACATTGCGCTCTTGATTCGCCTAGCTCGTCATTTTCCTAAGCATTTGCTGCCTATGGTGGATTTGCCAAAGATTCTGCAACAGTTACAGACCACTCTCTTGAACGAAATTGACTTTCGCAATGAAGCTAAGTACATGGACGAATTTGCTCGCTACAATCAAGAGATTCCTTGTGTTGGCGTGCCAAAAGTCTATCCAGACTTTACTACTCCACACTTAATTGTGGAAGAATACATTCCTGGCGTCCGCATCAATCAATATGCTGTTTTACAAGAAGCGGGTTACGATTTGGCAGATATTGGTCAGAAACTCATGTTGAGCTTTATCAAGCAGGTATTTAAAGATGGCTTTTTTCATGGTGATCCACATCCAGGTAATCTTTTAATCTATGAAGGAAAGATTTATTTTATTGATTTTGGGATTATGGGAGAATTGGAAACGGGTTTTCGTATGTCTCTAAACGACATGTTGTCTAGCTTTACGACACAGGACATTGACTCGATGACGCAGGCTATTCTGACCATTACGACGGCTAGTGAACCAATCAATAAATTACAACTAGAGCAAGATGTTGAACGTATGCTAACCAAATACGGCAATTTAGAGTTAGGCTCCTTGTCTATTACAAATATGTTTGAGGATGTGGTGGCGATTTGTAGGCGTCATCATTTACAAGTACCTTCTCAGATGGCAATTTTAGAAAAAGCCGCTTTGCAAATTGAAGGCCTTTTTCGCGAGTTAGCTCCTAACATCAATCTGATGACTTTAGCCAAGCAATATTTCCTCGAAAATATGAAATCAGACATCTTGCACCAGACTTTGAGTTACGATTCTTTCTTAATCGAACTGCTCTACTTGCTGCGGCATGGGAAAAGCATTCCAAGACGGCTCCACCAGCTAGTGGAGCAGGTGGTGAATGGTCGCTTGGTTGTTAATCATGACTTGATAGACTACAATCAACGATTTCGTCGTATCGAATCTTTGACCAATCGTCTTGTACTAAGCCTTGTCTTTCTGGCTTTATTATTGACAGGGGGCATGTTAACCTTCAATCCGGAGCTGTTGCTTTTAGCGAGAAGTCTTTTTGCTTTAGCAGGATTGGTGTTGATATGGATTTTTTATCTGATTATCCAGTCCACAAAAAAATAACATAAAAAGTGAGCGTGACAACTTACTTCTTCATCCGTTTTTCAAGCTCAGAAGAGCTATGGGAGATGAGACTATGAACTAAGAATTTTCAAGATTAGTTCGGTTTCACTCCCTTTCTTTATCTTCCAAACTGTTTGTAACGATCAGTTTGTCATTAGAGGAAGTTTGCTTGAAACAAACATAGTCTGTGAGAGGGAAATGAATCAACTTTAAAAAGGTTTCTGCAAATTGTTCAGGAGGGGTAGGTTCAGGTTGGGTAATCCAAATTTCGATAAAGATCAAAATTCCTCTAACAAGAACTTGAGCAGCCTTTTCTTTTGGAATGTTTAATGTTTGATAGTCAATCGTAATATGCTGTTCAATCCATTGTCCATAGGTATTTCGTAAAAATTCCCTCCAATATGGATCTGCTGCTGTTGTAAAAAGACAGCTGATTTGTTTTCGGTGGGTGTATAAGATAGGAATCACTACCTCTGCAAAAAAGACAAAAGGATCAGGATAAACTTTCTTATCATAAGTTTGAAAAATCATTCGAAATTCAGCATCAAGTTCTTTATGAATATAGTCTAGAATTTCATGATTTCCATTGAAATGACGTTTGTAAATGGCTTGTCTTGAAATTCCAGCCTTTTTGGCAATTTCTGCTAAAGAAAAATGCATTTTATTTGGATGTTCCATAGCAAGCTCAAAAAAAGCCTCTAGAATTTTTTCTCTCGTATTAAGTACCATCTTGCTCCCTCCTTATAAATATTCTAATTTAAAAAATATATGTAGTCTAGCAAAACCATCGAAAAAAGTTTACATTTTGTAAACCACCTGCGAGATATCCTGTTGTATATCAATGGGGTGTTTAAAACTTTACAGTTTGTCAAGAAATAGAACTAAAATATAGAGCATTTTGCTTGAAAGGACTATAAGGTAGTTGATATAATGGTATTAGTGGAGTTTTGTACTTTTGTACAAAGTCCTGAAAAACCAAAGAAAGGAAATCGTCATGATTAAAAAAGCGATGAATCTTGTTGGGGTTGCATTATTGCTGGCTTCAACAATCTTATCACCAGCTAGTGCTGTTGCTCAGACATTGTCGAATCAATCTTCTACAGTGACAACTCAGTCATCTCCGAAAACAGGAACGACTGAACAGCCAACGTCTCCTACTGAGTCAACGCAAAAGACAGCAGATACTAGTTCTAGTCAGGGGCAGCAGCCTGCTACTGAGAATAAAGCGGAAGCTAATTCAAATGAGCAGGAAAATAAGCCAAGCACCTCAAAAGAAGAAAGCTCTGATGCTAGTCAAGTAAAAGAAGATACATCTTCACAAAAAGCTAGTAAGGTAGAGGAAAAGAGTGAGACTCAGCCAGGAGCTCCACCGAGAAGTAAAAGAACACGGAGAGCCGCTCCTGCTGGTGCGTTGGATGTTAAACAAGTTGATGATGTCATTACTAATTTACAAATCAAGGATGCAAACGGGAATCCACTCAATCACTCCCTAAAAAAATGGGAAAACTTTAGAATTACAGGGGAATTTAAATTACCTGATAACGTAGTCAAAGCTGGTGATCATACAACAATCCAACTTCCGAATAAAATCACTTTTTGGGATGCCAAAGGCTTTGATTTAAAAGATAGCACCGGCCAAGTAGTAGCACATGCGACAGTGGACCCTCAAACGAAGACGATAACACTAAAATACACCGATTATGCACAAACACACTCTAGTGTAACAGGTAGTTTTTTCTTCTATGCTCGTGTGGACCACAGTGTTGTTAAAACTAAACAGAAGGTATCAGTAGAACTCACAATCAACAAAAGAGCAATTGCAGTTGGTGAAGTAGACTTTGAAGGTCTTCCACCAGCTGAAAAAACTGATATCACCAAGAGCGGATGGATTGATGAAGGTAAAGTTTTACACTATCAAATTCCAGTAAATCGTTCAGGAATATCAATCCCTAATGCTTCTGTATATGACCATCTTCCAAATAATAGCTTGCAGTATGTTCAAGGTACTCTTAAAATTGAAAAAGGGACATGGATACCAGATGGCGATAAGTGGGAATTTAAAAATCGAGTTGATGTAACTAGTCAGTTTAAATCCAAGATAACGTGGACAGAAACGAGTTTTAACTTGCAACTAGGGAATCTTTCCTCAACAGATGGATACTACATTACTTATGATGTTAAGGCTAATTATACTCCGGTGGATGGTGAAAAATTTGTAAATAATGCCAAGCTATACTCAAACGGCCAAGTGAAAAAAGAAGTTAGTTTCACTAATTCCTATTTTGAAGGTGGCGGACAAGCTGAAGGTTATGTTTATAATATTAAAATTCATAAAAAAGATGAGCAAGGAAAACCTCTTAAGGGAGCAGAATTCCAAGTTATTCGTGATAGAACAAAACAAGTAATTAAGACGGTTACGACTGATAATAATGGGAATGCAGAAATAACGGGGCTTTTAAAAGATACTTATACAATTAAAGAAACAAAAGCTCCAGAAGGATATCAATTATCTACTGAAGAAATCAAAGTCAAGCCAGAAGAGTTTGGAGCAACTAAGTCTGTAACAAAGGACATCATCAACAAGAAAAACGAAAAAGTTTCTGCTCAACTTCAGGTTAAGAAGGAATTGATCGGTCGCCAACTCAAAGATAAAGAATTTACATTTGAATTAAAAAGAAAATCAGATAAACATCTTGAAGATACAGTGAAGAATGATCGTGATGGTTTAGTGAAGTTTAAGGAGTTGACATTTACTGAAGTTGGAACTTACGAGTATATAATTTCTGAAAAACGTGAAGACCATCCAGAGCATGGTTTGTTCTACGATATCAGTGATATTGATGTAACAGTTACTGTCGGCAGAGATAATGAGGGCAAACTTGCTGTTACAAAGATTTCTTATAAAGAGCAAGGAAGTTCAACAGAGAAGAAGACATTTACGAACACTTATACTCCTGATAAGACGGAAACACGCCTATCGGTGAACAAGAAACTGACGGGTCGCAGTTTACGTGAGGGTGAATTCCAATTTGAATTGAAGAAAGAGGGAGAACTAACCCCGATTCAAACGAAATCAAATGGCGTTGATGGTAAGGTTCAATTTGATTCGATTGAATATACTAAAGCCGGAACCTACAATTATACGATTACTGAAAGAGCCGGTAATGTTCCAGGGGTTGTATATGAGCCAAATCTTATCTCGGCAACTGTAGTCGTCGAAGATAAGGGAGGAAAACTTGAAGTTACAAAGGTCACTTATTCGAAAGCTGGACTGGAGACGAAGGACCCAACCTTTATCAATCAATATACCCCAGGAAAAACTTTTGCTAAATTACAAGTAAATAAGATTTTAACTGGTCGAGATCTTCAAAATGGTGAATTTAAATTTGAATTAACTGGTACAGAAGATCATAAACATCAAGTGAAGACGAACGATGCAAATGGTAAAGTCGAGTTCGATCAGATTGAATATACTAAAGTAGGTGAATACCATTACACTATTAAAGAAAAAAACAATGGTCTAGGTGGTATCACTTATGATTCGAAAGAAATAAAAGTTACTGTCAAAGTTACAGATGACGGCAAAGGAAAACTGAATTCTGAAATTTTCTATGAAAATGATGATCAAACTTTCAAGAACACATACTCAGCTGCTAAAACAAATGTACAACTCTCCGTTAAGAAAGCATTGACTGGTCGCAAACTGAAAGCGCAAGAGTTTGAGTTTGATTTGGTTGATAATACTGAAGTTAGTCCAACTGTCGGTAAAATCTTGCAAACTGTTAAAAATAACGCCAATGGTGAGGTCAATTTCAAATCATTGGAATATACTAAAGCAGGAACTTATGAATATTTTATCCGAGAGAACAAAGGTTCTGCACCAGGAGTTACCTATGACCAAAAATTTATCACGGTAACAGTAGAAGTCAAGGAGAAATCCGGTAAACTTGAAGTTAGCAAAGTGACTTATATGACAGATGGAGAAGAAATTAAAAAACCAACTTTCAATAATCGCTATACTCCAGTTAAAACATCTGCTAAGTTAGAAGTGAAAAAGGTTTTAACAGGTCGTCCTCTTCAAGAAGGTGAATTTGAATTTGAACTCAAAGATCTACAACGAAATAAAAAGATTTTAGAAACTGTAAAAAATACGGCTGATGGTAAGGTTCAATTCAAAGAGCTTAAATATACTAAAGCAGGAATCTATCATTATACCATTAGTGAAAAAGCTGGTGATGTTCCAGGAGTTGAATATGAACCGAATCTTATCTCGGCAACTGTAACTGTCGAAGATAAGGGAGGAAAGCTTGAAGTTACAAAGATCACTTATTCGAAAGCTGGTGAGGAGACTAAAAACCCAACTTTTGAGAATCGCTATACTCCAGGAAAGACTTTCGCTCGATTAGAAGTGAACAAAGTTCTGACAGGTCGTCAGCTACAAAAAGACGAGTTTGAGTTTGAGTTGAAGGAAGATGGTAAACCAGATGTTCTTCAAACGGCTAAAAATGATGC
>NZ_JANS01000002.1:0-2463 GCF_000524255.1 Streptococcus sp. AS20
TTGGCGGTGACAGTGTCGAGCTATATTTTGGATTATCTGGTTACCCTGTCTCAGTCCATGATATTCAAGTAACAGAAGAATTACTGGAGACCGTGTCCCTTATTCTCGCGTTTTAGGAGATTTGGGATACCTAAGTAAAGAGCTGAAAGAACGCTTGGAGGCAAAGGGGATTCATCTTTGGACGCCACTTCGTAAAAATATGGAGAGCGCCAATGAGCATAACAATCCAGCAATTTTAGCCATCCGAGGAACTATTGAAACTTGAATCTTTGTTCTAAATGCAATGTTTGACATTGAGCACCCGATTGTTAGGTCTTTAGCAGGATGGCAATTGGAGATTGAACAGGTTTTTTAGCCTACCATTTAGAATTTTTTATCAACTAGCAACGTGAGTACTATATGATTAGTGTAAATTGTTTTATATGGTTCTCATTTTAAATATTTCTTTATAATTAAATATCTAAAGGAAGTATAAAGAAGAGAAGAAGCTAATTTTATCATAGTATCTATAGACTTCTAATTAATTTTCAAGTAAAACGCTATCAGTTCTATCTTTTTACTATTCTTTATGTTATACTAAGTAGGTTGCAAAAACTAAAAGCTTTTCTGTTTAATGGTAACTAGCGACCAAGTTGGCGCTTTTTTAGTATTCCGATTTGAGAAACCATATTTTTAATAAAAAGAAGAGCCAAAATGTCTTATAAGGTAGCTTCGTACTGCCTTTTAGAAAGAAGAAAAAATTGAAATTTAATGAATTACATTTGTCTGCTGAATTGTTAGCAGAAATTGACAAAGCTGGTTTTGTAGAAGCTAGCCCGATTCAAGAACAGACCATTCCGCTGGCTATGGCAGGAAAAGACGTCATTGGACAAGCTCAGACTGGTACTGGAAAAACAGCTGCGTTTGGTTTTCCGACTCTGGAAAAGATTGATACAGAGGATCCAACTGTTCAGGCACTGATTATTGCACCGACTCGTGAATTAGCAGTACAGAGTCAAGAAGAACTCTTTAGATTTGGTCGTAGTAAGGGTGTCAAAGTCCGCTCAGTTTATGGCGGGTCTAGCATTGAAAAGCAAATTAAAGCTTTGAAATCAGGTGCTCACATTGTCGTAGGAACCCCAGGGCGTTTATTAGACCTCATTAAGCGTAAGGCGTTGAAACTCAATCATGTAGAAACGCTTATTTTAGATGAAGCAGACGAAATGCTCAATATGGGTTTCTTAGAAGACATTGAAGCCATTATTTCCCGTGTGCCAGAAGACCGTCAGACCCTTCTCTTTTCAGCAACCATGCCGGATGCTATCAAGTGCATCGGTGTCAAGTTTATGAAGGAGCCTGAGCATGTCAAGATTGCTGCTAAAGAGCTGACTACTGAGCTGGTAGACCAGTACTATATCCGCGTCAAGGAAAATGAAAAATTTGATACCATGACACGTCTTATGGATGTAGAGCAGCCAGAACTTTCTATTGTTTTTGGGCGTACCAAACGCCGAGTAGATGAATTGACTCGTGGTCTCAAGATTCGTGGTTTCCGAGCAGAAGGGATTCATGGCGATTTAGACCAAGGAAAACGCCTCCGTGTACTTCGTGATTTCAAGAATGGCAATTTAGACGTTCTTGTTGCAACAGATGTAGCTGCACGTGGATTGGATATTTCTGGTGTGACCCATGTTTACAACTACGATATTCCTCAGGATCCAGAAAGCTATGTTCACCGGATTGGTCGGACTGGTCGTGCTGGTAAGTCAGGTCAGTCTATCACTTTCGTAGCTCCAAATGAAATGGGCTATCTGCAGATTATCGAAAATCTGACCAAGAAACGCATGAAAGGTATGAAGCCAGCAACTGCAGAAGAAGCCTTTCAAGCTAAGAAAAAAGTAGCCCTCAAAAAGATTGAGCGAGATTTTGCAGATGAGACCATTCGTAGCAATTTTGAGAAATTTGGTAAAGATGCTCGTAAGCTAGCAGCTGAATTTACGCCAGAAGAGTTAGCCTTATATATCTTGAGCCTAACGGTGCAAGATCCAGATACTCTTCCAGAAGTGGAAATTGCGCGTGAGAAACCACTACCGTTTAAATATGTTTCTGGTGCCAATAAGGGGAATCGGAATAATAAAGGTGGAAATCGTCGTGAACGTGGTAGCAGACGTGGCAATTACAAAAAGGGCGGTCGCAATGAATATTTTGACAAAGAAAAACGCTATCGCAAAGAGCACAAGAAACCACGCAATACTTCAAGTGAGAAGAAAACAGGTTTTGTGATTCGGAATAAAGGTGATAAATAACTATATAATAATAAAAAGGCGAATAAACATTCGGCACTGCACCCCAATAATGGGACAAGAGAAAACCCCCTCTTATTCGACCAGTTTTCTGTACTCTGTGGAGATTGGTCGTTTAATCTCTGTTGAATTCTACTTTCATTATAAAATATGATGTATTTTTCGCCAATATCTGTTATAC
>NZ_JANS01000003.1:0-2639 GCF_000524255.1 Streptococcus sp. AS20
ATCGTTAATCGCAAGAAAGTCTATCGAATTATGAAGGAGAATAGTTGGCTCTGTCGTGCACGTCCTAAGAAGGTGCCAAATATAGGTCAGCCTTACTATGTGACAGAGAATAAGCTAGATTATGATTTCTAAGTAGAAAAACCAATGGAGAAGCTAGTCACAGACATTACCTACCTCTACTTTGGGAACTGTAAACTCTACCTATCTTCCGTCATAGATCTCTACAATCGTGAGATGGTAGCTTACACCATTTCAGATTGTCAAGATACTAACTTTGTATTGGATACGCTCAATCAATTGGAATTGCCTAAGGGAGCACTTTTACACAGAGATCAGGGCTCTGTTTACACCTCGAAAGCTTATTACCAAGCTTGCACAGAAAAAGGCATCACCCGCTATATGTCCCGTAAGGGAACACCAGCAGATCATGCCTGTATCGAATGGTTTCATTCTGTTCTCAAGTCTGAAACCTTCTATCTCCATAACTGGAGAAACTTAACCAAAGATAGTATAACAGATATTGGCGAAAAATACATCACATTTTATAATGAAAGTAGAATTCAACAGAGATTAAACGACCAATCTCCCACAGAGTACAGAAGAGAGACTGCCTAATAGTGTTTTTCTACTGTCCCATTTTCGAGGTGCAGTGCCAAATCTAGGCTTGTTTTATCTATTTATAAAACATTTGTATAAGATTGGTACTTTTCCTTTACTTTAGACGAAATATCATCATCCGTAATCACAGCATCTAAATCATCCAATCGATAGAAACAATAGAAAGAATAGCTATCAAATTTGCTATTATCCGCCACAATGTACTTTTCAATTGCATTGTTCAAAATAATGGCATCCCCATTTCCTTCTTCTTCGTTGGCCGTCGTAACATTGTGACCATCAATCCCATTCACACCAATAAAGGCCTTCGAAACCTTGATTTCTTTTAACAATTTATTAGCAAATTGCCCAACAAATGTTTGCGTCTTGACACGATAACGACCTCCAATCAGAATAATATCACAATTAGGGTTGTCTTTTAATTTTTCAAAAATAGGAAGAGAATTTGTCACAATACTGACACTTTTATCAGCTAAATAATCCCCGATAAAATCCGTTGTCGTTCCTGAACCGATAAAAACCGTATCACCTGAAGAAATCAAATTTGCACATTTTTGAGCAATTGTTCGTTTTTCTTCAATATTTAACATCGTTTTTTCTGTATGGGAAGCTTCATTCAAGCCGTTTTTTACTTTTT
The DNA here is from genome assembly GCF_000524255.1 of Streptococcus sp. AS20. Classification (NCBI taxonomy): domain Bacteria; kingdom Bacillati; phylum Bacillota; class Bacilli; order Lactobacillales; family Streptococcaceae; genus Streptococcus; species Streptococcus sp. AS20. The sequence goes on from NZ_JANS01000003.1 coordinate 1,256, forward strand.
TATGAGCTCCTCCATGAACCCGTGTCAGCAGGCCTTGTTTTTCTAGATCAATCAGATCACGACGTATCGTCATGTCCGTCACATCCAGCAGTTCTTTTAATTTCTTGACAGAAACAACTCCTTGCTGATCCAATTCTTGGAGAATAACTCTATGTCGTCCTTCTTTCATTTTGTCTCCTTTCTAACTTATATTATAATTAGATTCCTCAAATATATTATACAACAATTTATTCATTTTGAAAAATTAAAAACAAGATTTTTTTCATTTTTGTCAGTTATTGTTTGACTTTGTTTTGTTTGTGCTTTATAATGAAATCATATAAAATAAAAGGAGTCTGGGAATGACAACAAAACAAGAAAAATTAAACCGTTTATGTGATAAAAATGGAATTATTGGTGCTTTAGCCATTGACCAACGTGGTGCACTTCGTCGCATGCTGGGAGAAGATACGCCTGTTGCTGAATTAGAAAATTTTAAAGTTTTAGTTTCCAAATATTTAACTCCCTATGCATCCTCTATCCTACTGGATCCTGAACTCGGCTGGAAAGCGGCTGGGACTCGTGACAAAAATGCAGGACTATTAGTAGCTTATGAAAAAACTGGCTATGATAAAACCGTACCCGGTCGCTTCCCTGACCTTGTTGAAAATGTATCAGTGCAACGTTTAAAAGCAAATGGTGCTGATGCTGTAAAAGTCTTACTCTATGTAGACATTGACGAAGGTAAAGAGGTTAATGACATTAAAGAAGCTTTTATTGAACGGATCGCTTCTGAATGCAAAGCCGAAGAAATGCCATTTTTCTTGGAACTAGTTTCTTATGATGCCAATATAACAGATGAAAAAGAATACGCAATATTAAAACCACGTAAGGTGATTGACGCAATGAAAGTCTATTCACAAGAACGATTTGGAGTAGATGTTCTGAAAGTTGAAGTTCCCGTTAATATGAAATACGTTGAAAGTTTCGTTGAAGGAGAAATTTTGTATAGCAGAGAAGAAGCTGCTACTTTCTATAAAGAGCAGAGCGAAGCAACACATTTGCCGTTTATATTCTTATCCGCCGGTGTATCAGCTCAACTTTTCCAAGAAACACTTCGATTTGCTAAAGATTCCGGCTCGACATTCAACGGTGTCCTTTGTGGACGTGCTACTTGGGCCGGCGCTACAAAAGCTTATCAAGAAGGTGGAGAAGCAACTACTATAAAATGGCTTGAAACTGTTGGTAAACAAAACATTGTCGAATTAAATGCGGTTCTCCAAGAGACAGCTACACCTGTTGTATTTAAATAACTTTGTATCTCCTTATAAAAACATAAAAAGACGAAGGCACTACACCCTCAAAATGAGACATAAGAAAACCACTTCTGTTGAAATCTAGGAAA
>NZ_JANS01000004.1:0-96290 GCF_000524255.1 Streptococcus sp. AS20
ATCTTTGCGGGGGTGGGACTACGAACTTAAAATTTTTAATTTTGAGTTCTGTCCCACTCCCTTTTTGTATGTCTGAACTCGGATTCAAGTGAAATTTTCACAAAAACAGAAGAAAAAGATAGAAAGAAAACGCTTTATTGTGTATAATAAAAATAGAACATACAATGGAGGCGTTTTATGTCACAAGAAACTTATATCATGGCGATTGACCAAGGGACAACCAGTTCGCGGGCGATTATTTTTAATAAAAAGGGCGAACAAGTTGCCACGAGTCAAAAAGAGTTTACTCAGATTTTTCCACAAGCAGGCTGGGTTGAGCACAATGCAAATGAGATTTGGAATTCTGTGCAGTCGGTCATTGCAGGTGCCTTTATCGAAAGTGGCATTAAGCCAAATCAGATTGAAGCGATTGGGATTACCAATCAACGGGAGACAACGGTTGTGTGGGATAAAAAAAGCGGATTACCCATTTACAATGCGATCGTTTGGCAGTCTCGGCAAACAGCTTCTTTAGCAGAAAAGCTCAAACAAGATGGATATGTAGACTTCTTTCATGGAAAAACAGGTTTGATTATAGATGCTTATTTCTCTGCGACCAAGGTGCGCTGGATTTTAGATCATGTGGAAGGAGCACAGGAACGTGCAGAGCGAGGAGAATTGCTCTTTGGAACGATTGATACATGGTTGGTCTGGAAATTAACGGATGGTGCAGCTCATGTGACTGATTATTCCAATGCAGCGCGGACCATGTTATACAACATCAAGGATTTGAAGTGGGACGACGAGATTTTATCCTTGCTCAACATTCCTAAGGCTATGCTACCAGAAGTTCGCTCGAACTCAGAAATGTATGGCAAAACAGCACCTTATCATTTTTATGGTGGAGAAGTGCCAATTGCAGGAATGGCAGGCGATCAGCAAGCTGCTCTCTTTGGGCAATTAGCATTTGAACCGGGAATGGTGAAGAATACTTATGGGACTGGATCTTTCATCATTATGAATACTGGTCAGGAATGCAATTTATCAAAAAATAATCTTTTGACAACCATTGGTTATGGGATAAATGGCAAAGTGACTTATGCTTTGGAAGGTTCGATTTTTATTGCAGGTAGTGCCATTCAGTGGCTTCGTGACGGCCTGCGAATGATTTCTAATTCACCTGAATCTGAGAAATATGCAAAAAATTCCACCAATGAAAATGAAGTGTATGTTGTTCCAGCTTTTACGGGACTTGGAGCGCCTTATTGGGATCCAGAAGCAAGAGGTTCTATTTTTGGCTTGACACGTGGAACGAGTAAAGAAGATTTTATCAAAGCAACTTTGCAATCCATTGCTTATCAGGTGCGCGATATCATTGATACGATGCAAATGGACACAGATACAGCTATCCAAGTCCTGAAGGTAGATGGTGGTGCTGCCATGAATGATTTCCTCATGCAGTTTCAAGCAGATATTCTGGGAATTGAGTTAGCGCGTGCGGCAAATTTGGAAACAACGGCTCTTGGAGCAGCTTTTCTAGCAGGACTTGCGGTTGACTATTGGAAAGACATGGAGGAGCTAAAAACATTAAATGCGGTTGGGGAAATATTCTGTCCAACTATGTCAGAACTAGAGCGCCAAAAATTGTACAAAGGCTGGAAAGCAGCAGTTGCAGCGACACAATTTTTTGCAAAAGAATCTAATAAATAATTGAAAAATATGGTGTTGCCCAAATTTATAAATACGTGCAATCATTGAGGATCAGGCGTAGAGAAGCGATTAGGAATAGATCTTAGTCGCTTTTTCGTATTTACCATTTTAAATAGCTTTCGCATAAAATTTTAAGCAGAACAGCTCACAAAATTCATTCTAATTTAGCTTGGAAAATTAGTAAAATGGTGAATATACCTGCTCTTATTGGTTTTTTTGAAAATTATGGTATAATAGATATAATTTTGGTAGATGGAGTTGAGTTTTGAAGAAAAGCTATCGCGTCAAGAGCGAGAAAGATTTTAATGCGATTTTCAAAGTTGGGCAAAGTTTTGCCAATAGAAAATTCGTCATTTATAAATTAGAAAAGAAACAAAAACACTTTCGAGTAGGAATATCTGTCAGTAAAAAACTAGGAAACGCGGTCATGCGCAACAAGATTAAACGTCGTATTCGACACGTTTTGATAACTCATAAACTAAAGTTAGCAACGCTTGATTTTGTCGTCATTGCACGGAAAGGTGTAGAAATTCTGACTTATCCAGAATTGGAACAAAATTTACTTCATGTACTAAAAATAGCAAAAATTTATCAGGAAGGTTTGAGTTGTGAAAAAGAAAAGTAAGTTGGTGGTGCTTTTAGCTCTGGCTTTGCTCATTCTAACAGCATGTGGAACGAGTGAGGTTACAGCGAGTTCACCAGATTTATGGGAAAGATTTGTGTATTTCTTCGCTGTAACGATTCGGTTTCTTTCCTTTAATGGAAGTACGGGGATTGGGATTATCCTCTTCACTTTAATTATCCGGACTGTTCTTCTGCCAGTTTTCCAATTGCAGATCAATGCTTCGCGCAAAATGCAGGAAGCACAGCCATTGGTGAAAGAATTGCAGGCGAAGTATCCAGGGCGTGATATGGAAAGCCGTAATCGTCTGGCTCAAGAAACGCAAAAACTATATAAAGAATTAGGAGTGAAGCCTTCGGCATCATTTTGGCCCTTGCTCATTCAAATGCCTGTGCTGATTGCGTTATACCATGCTTTGATCCGTGTTGAGTTTCTTAAAGTTGGGCATTTCCTATGGATGAATCTTGGGGCGACAGACCCTTATTATATTTTGCCAGTTTTAGCAGCTGCGTTCACCTTTTTGAGCACTTGGTTGAGCAATAAAGGAATGGCAGAACGTAATGGTTTGATGACAGGAATGATGTTTATCATGCCAATCTTTGTCTTTTTCTTTGCGGTCAACGTAGCGAGTGGGGTTGCATTATACTGGAGTACGTCGTATGCTTATCAAGTGTTCCAAACGCTTTTACTGAGCAATCCATATAAAATCATTGCAGAAAGAGAAGCAAAGGCGACTGCCGAGCGTGAACGTGAAGAAAAGAAAAAACGTGCCTATCGTAAAGCACAAAAAAAGAAAAAGTAAGGAGGCGCTTGTATGGTATTATTTACAGGAGCGAGTGTTGAAGAAGCTATTCAAAATGGCTTGCGTGAGTTAGAGATTCCAAGGATGAAAGCACATATCAAAGTGATTTCTCGTGAGAAAAAAGGATTTTTGGGATTATTTGGCAAGAAATTAGCCCAAGTTGACGTAGAACCCATCAACGAAACGACAGTAGTAAAGGCGAATCAAAAGGCTGTCAAAGGTGTTCCAGAAGAAATCAATGCTCAAAATGAACCTGTCAAGAGCGTCAGTGAAGCAACTGTTGACTTAGGCCACGTTGTTGCAGCTATTAAAAAAGTTGAAGAAGAAGGCAAAGAAATTTCAGATGATGTCAAAGCTGAAATCTTGAAGCATGAAAAAGAAGCCAGCACGATTCTTGAAGAGACAGGAACGATTGACTTATTGAAAGATAGTGATATCGTAAATTTTCAAAAATCGGTCGCTCAAGAAGAAAAGACAACCGATAAGATTATTTCTTTTGATCAGGCTATAGAAAAGCGCTCGGAAAGTCAACCGATAGCTGAAGAGCCGGCTGATTTTGAAGATTTGGGCATTCAAGTTGAAGAAAATTATGATGTTGAAGAAGTTGTTGCGAGTGTGACGGGTTATGTGCAAAACATCGTGGATGAAATGGACGTAGAAGCTAGCCTTGCAAGTGCTCATAATCGTCGGACAATCAATATGCAAATTGATACTAATGAGCCTGGTCGCATTATCGGCTATCACGGAAAAGTGCTGAAAGCTCTTCAATTATTGGCACAGAATTATCTTTATAATCGTTACTCTAAGAGTTTTTACATTTCTATAAATGTCAATGATTATGTAGAACATCGAGCAGAAGTTCTACAAAGCTACGCTCAGAAGCTAGCTGATCGTGTGTTGGAATACCAACATAGCCAAAAGACTGATCCTATGTCTAACAATGAGCGGAAAATTATTCACCGAATTATTTCTAAAATGGACGGGCTTACCAGCTATTCAGAGGGTGACGAACCAAACCGTTATGTTGTAGTGGATATTGATAGTGAATAAAGAGAAAGCCGGCAGAGATGCTGGCTTTTGTAGTAATAAACTAGGAGAAGGATATATGAAGAAGAGAGTTTTTCTAATTATTTTAGGGTTAGTACTACTTGGTGCCTGTGGTCAAAAGAAAATAGAGAAGCAGGAGAATACTTCTGACTCGAGTAAGAGTACATTGGACAAAGAGCAAAAGAGTGCTTCGATTTCAGTAGCACAAGATGAAAAATTATATGCTTCGACTTTGGATAAATTAAAGAAAGATACTTTTGAAGGCCGTGCGAAGATATACACATTTTATGATATTGATAAAAATGGGACGGATGAATTAATCACAGGACATCATTCTAACGGGGCTTATTATTTAGCGGCTGTTTATTATTTGAATCAAGGGACATCAACTTATTTAGCTCAATCAAAAGTGGCTTCAGTAGGTGGAAGTCGAGAAAGCGCCACAATATATACAGATGGGACAGTCTTTTATGCTCAATGGCATTCTCTAAGTCCAGATGCTAAGGGTTATCTTTATCAACTGAAATCTGATAATAGTGGTATAGATGTGCTAAAAGAAGCAGATTTTCAAATAACTGGTGTAGATTCAAATTCTGAAAAAAGCGTAGGTTCAGTTTTTGGGTTAGCTTCTAAAAAAGAGCTTGATCTATCTTCGTTAAGGTGGAAAGATATAGAAAACTACCAAGCAACGACAAGTGTTAGAAATCAGAAAGAACAAAATAGTTCGTCCCAAATGGATTTGGGAGCCATCCAAAAGGGAGATTATTCTAGTGTTGAAGGTACATGGAGAAATGGGTGGGGGAATGAATTAGTATTTGATAAAAATGGCTTGGTTAATAATGACTTGAAATTAGGAAACAATTTTAAAATGATTAATTCTTATTTACAAGGTGGAGTATCCTTTGGAGGACCGGGTGCAGCCGTCTTATTTATTCCTGCTGGTATAGATATGTCTATGACTTTGGATAATCAAAAAATAATGGATGCTTCTAATCGTAAGAGGGACAGGATTCTTATTACGCAAAGCGTTAACGTGAATAACTCAGAAGCGTTCTATTATAAAGAGTAAAAAAGAAAGGAGTTCTCATGTCACTTTTTCCAGCTATTGAAAGCTTTCTACCCCATCAGGGAGTCAAGTACATTTCTCCAGATAAGGCAGGCCAGTTGCGCAAGTCCATGCTGGAGTTCAAGGCTAATGGACAGGAAGCGCGTAAGGAGTTTGCAGACTTGGTCAAGGATTTTCAGTGCCTTTATCCCAAGCTGACCTTGGAGCGAACTAGTCAGTGGATGAATCAGGCGCAGATGCTGCGGCCACATTTTTGGAATTATCTTAAAGGTTATGGGGGAATTACGGAGCCTATGTTTGCTCTGCGCTTGTATGGAACTGCAGAAGACTTTGGGGTGTCACTAGAGGTGAGTTTCATGGAGCGCAAGAAAGATGAGCATAGCCTTAGTAAGCAAAACCGAGTACTGAATCTGCCTATCCAGTCACCAGCTTACTATTTTGTCCAGATCAATGGCCTGAGTCAGCGCTTTGAAGGTACGGAGAAAAATCGTCAGTTTCTTATCCAGCAAGTGGCAGCCGGTCAGGCTCGCAAGGTTCTGGTCAAATACGATATTCCCCTCTATCGAGCCACTTCAAGGGATCAGGTGCTGTCCCAGTTGCAGGAGGCCATGACAAGCTTAATTCCCTTTTACGAAGCGACTCGAAGCCTATGATTACGTTTTTAAAGAGAAAGTTATTTCAGTAAGTATTGACAAAAGCCCCAGAATCATATAGAATAGTTAAGTATGTTTAGTAACTGATCACATAGCCGGCTAAACGAATACAAGAATCTAAGAGGAGGTATTCAAAGTGAAACGTACTTATCAACCAAGTAAAATCCGTCGTGCGCGCAAACACGGTTTCCGTCATCGTATGGCAACTAAAAACGGTCGTCGCGTGCTTGCTAGCCGTCGTCGTAAAGGACGCAAAGTTTTGGCTGCATAATCCAAACGAATACAAGATGAAGAACCAACGGAAACTCGAGACCGCTGGTTTTTTTGTTGGATAACAACGAGACAAACTGCATTTACCACGAGATTTTGATATAATAGAAAATGATATAAAGAGGATTGAACTGATGAATATTTTTGATACACATACAACAGACCTGAGTCTGTGATTTTAAAAGGTTTTACAGTTCTTAAGGTGGCAATTAACCAAGAAACTAACCAAAGGAAAGTAAGTGTAGCATGCAAAAAGAGGAATTCGTAAAGAGTTCCTCTTTTAGTCTATGCTTTTTACGATTTCGTTAAACGACGAAATGAGTTTGATTTGTTTATCGTTCGATAAATCAGAAAGGTTATCTACGAGTGTATCAAGAGATACAGAATTATCGGAGAGTGGGAAGTCGAAAAATTCTTCCACCGTCATATCTAAGGCGGTTAGCACTTTTTCAAGTGTTTGAATTTTAAAGTCGTATTTTAAATTTTCAATATTTTGAATAGCCTTAATACCTAAGCCTGCATCGTTTGAAAGTTGTTCTTGGCTTAGCTTCTTTTCTTTGCGACATTCTCTGATTCTGTTAGATATATATTTCTGTAATTGGTTAGCTTTCATTCCTACAATCCTCTTTTGTATCATTTTACTATCCTTTTTGCATGAAATTAAGTACAATAAACAATCTAAAAAATACAAAAAGTGTTGTATAGTGACACTATTTTTGTTAAAATAGATAAAAAACAGTACAAGAGGAGGTTGCTTAATGTTAGTATATTCTGCAACAACTGCAAAAGCATATAAGACTTACCATACAACTGAGGCTATGACAACAAGTCAAAAAGAACAATTTCATCGAGCATTTAAAAAATATGCCATAGAGGAATTTAAGAAAAAAGAGAAATTAGTTAGTTACAAATTTGACGGGAATAAAAAACTATTATCAAGAAATGTGTTCAGCGTAACTGTATATAGTTTTTACCATTCTGCTAACCTAAAAAATTTAGCGATGTATAAAAAAATGCCTAATTGGCACTATTTTAATACTGGCAAGGACGTTGAAACTATTTGTAAAAAGACCATCACATTGATAAAAGCAGCAGGTTATAAAGCTGAATACAAAGATAGTGGAACTATTTTGATGTGGAAAGTGAGAAAGTAGAGGGAGAATTATGGTTTTTAAATTATTGAATGATTTTTTACAGACTAGTATCGAAGAGCGTATTGAAGTATTATATCTTTATCTCGTAAAAGGAGAATCAAGTGGTTTTATTGCTGAAAATTACTATAAAAATAAAAATTATGCTTGGAAAATTTCAGCTATAACCCAAGGATATAGTGAATATAGAGGAAAAAATAGAGGTAAAGTCGCTACTACTAAGGAAAATATCAAAAAATTTATTGAAGCTTATCCAAAAGGAACGTATGATAAAGGGTTAACTTTGTCGGATTGGATAGAGAGTTCTGCACATATTGATCCAGCAGAACAACGAAATAAAACTATATTCGCTTCAGAAGCTGCCATTAAGAGTGCAGAATCAATTTTAAAATATATCTATTCTCAAGGATTGGGGTTTAGAAGCGAATATAAATATTCAATTGCTTTACACGAGCAGTTTGATAATTATTCTTCATCCCAATCTATTGATTATTTTGTTGCTATATTTGAAGATTATTTTGTATATATATTAGGCGATGTTCAGAAAAGTTCTATAGACATGCTTATCCCTTTTAAAGAAATAAAAGGATTTGAGAAAAATCAAGGAGGTAGTATACTTAACATTGACATTATTTATAAAGGCGCTTATAAAGTATATACAGATTTTGAGAAAAACTATAGAGTGACTCTTCCCTTTATAAATCATAAAAATGAGAATTCCGATAAACTATTTAATTTGCTAACGTCACAGTATGAGATGTGGAAATTCCAAGGAGAGAGGAATTTTAGTAGTCAGTTGCCTGTTATTAGAAGACAGTTAGGAAGTGGTGCTAGGAGATACATTGCTAATGTTTTAGAGCTTTTCTTAGTCGAAGGTATGTCTGTAAGTGATATTACAAAAGCTAAGTTTTCTCAGGAGAACTGGAAAAATGGGCTTAGAGCAATTGTCAAATTGTTGTCTTTTGATTTTCGATTGAAGCTGTCTGATTGTGGGAAACTCTCGAAAAATAATTTGACGATTACAGATTTTGAGCGTTTTGTCGAACATTTTAAAAACGGCTTAAGAGTTGATAAGAAGGAGTTGTCTTCTGATTCGCCACAACAATTTGGATTGAATGCAATTGAGAGGTTTTTTAGAAAATAAAATAATGGAAAATATAAATCGAGACCTTCGTTTTCCAAAGCAATTTGGAGATTTTGCTGAGTCTTTAGTGATGTATGTTTTAGGGTTAAATAATTGGTCAGTTGCATTGATTGATCATGTTGGTGTGGACGTTCTAGCAGTTAGTCGTGAATTGAGCTATAAGAGATTAGCTATTTCGGTAAAGGGAAGAAACTTTCCTCCTAAAGAAAGTAAATCTTTTGATTTTGACAGAAACAATATTGAAAAGCTAAGAGATACTTCTAATCTCTTGGGAATGATTCCAGCAATTTCTTTTGTTTTTGTAGATTCTCAAGAGGATATAAGGAAAATCAGAATTATAATGGCTGAGCTATCTGTTTTAGAAAGTCTAGCGGAGGATAAAAAATTTGATTTTGTAAACTACAATAAAAAACAGGGCTTACAAGTGAAATTTACTCAATCCCAAAGAGTGAACCATCTTGAAGCAATAAAAAATACGTCGGATATTTTCTATACAGAATTATCTTTTAACAGTATAGAGGCACCATCATTTTAAAATTAGGGAAGGTAGGGAGAAATGATTAGTACATTTTTTTCCATTTTGAGAGCGATTTGGAAGATTATTGTCTTTGTATTGGTAGTAATAGGTCTTATTGTTTGTTTTTTCATTTGGAGAGGCTTGGATGCTCGTTCAAATGCAGGAAGAAAAGCAGCTCGGCATGAGGCTACGATACATAAGTTAAAAATTAGTGAGGGGAGGAGTCCTGTTACATATTTGGTTGAGGGAACTAAAGAGCTTCCTACTAGTATGAAGTATGATACTAGTAAATGGATGAATCAAATTTATAAATTTAATGAATATTATGGTATTGATGCGGAAGTCCACTCATTAAAACCTTATGTTGGGCAAAATGATGAAGTATATGTTTTTGCGGATAAAGTACGTGGTGTAGCCTATGTTTTAGATACTTCGGGATATGTATGGGGTTATTTTAATAAAAAGTTTGTAGACCCTACTTCAAATGTTGATGATTTTGAGAAGGTCTATGATGAAAATGAACTTTGGCAAGGGATTATGCTTAAAGATGAAGCTCGACCTAGTACGAATTGGTACTCTGTCGAAGAAGGACACATGCCATTTGATAAAAAAGAAAACTTTCTTGGGGTTGAGAATAGAGAGGTTCCTTCTGAAAAATTAAAGGAATATGGTACTCTTAGAGTCACTTTTCCTGATTCAACTAAAGAAGATGTTTTAGCTATATACACTTCTAGTAATTCTGTGTGGATAGTTAACAGCGAGGGTATTATTGTAGGTAAGAGCGTGGAGATTGGTGATACAGTCTGGGAAGATTGGGCGGGTAGTCAAGGTAATAGCTATCACATAAGTACAAAAATAAAACTAAAAAAAGTTGATATTCTTATTTTTGAGAAGTAGAACTATTTTCTGAGGAATAAATATGCTTCTTTAAGTAGTGTTTTATAGTGTAATAATGCATAACAGTTATATTTTTTGTATAACTGTTATTTTTTTATGCATCTATAAGAACTGTTTCTACTTTTTACCTTGTCGCTTCTCCTCTATAAGAAAAGCAATTCTCCCCTTTCTGTAGTGTTGGTAAATCCAAAAGGAGGAACTAACACATGGAAATAAATAATCAAGTAGAGCAGAGGAGAGAGGATAAGATTCAAAAAGCGGTTAAACGGGGAGATTGGGAAGAGGTTAGTAGACTACTTGATCAACCGTATTTCAACGTATTGAGAAGAGACAGAAAAAAAGGATTATGCAGTTTAAATAGCACGGGTCTAAATGGTTCGGGTGAATTAATTGATATTGTTTCGGATAACCAGACCCCTTTAACGATTCTTATAAAAAAAGAAATAATGGCTACTATAGTAAAAAGGCTACAAGAGCTATCTGAGGTTGATAGAGTAATTTTTTTGGAACGTTCTATCTATGAAACTAGCTATGTCGCTTTGGCAAAGAAATTTGGTATAAGCGATAAGACGGTCAAAAGACATTATGAACGAGTAAGAGAAATGTTGAAAGAAAATTTAGAAAAAAATTAAAAAATTTTCCGAATTTCTTGAAATTTTCTCCTTATAGATAGGAGGTGAATTTTAGTGCCTAGCAAAAATTTTATGATTTGCTTTTAGAAAAAGAAAGAGGTTGTATATGTCATTGAAGAATTTATCACATTTCACTGAATTTAATGCTTCGTTGTTCTTAGCTCACAAAGAACTTCGTTTCATTTCTGCTACTTCGTGGGTAGAGAAAACTGAGTCTGGTTCTAAGGTTGAAAAAGGGGTGAAGGTAGGGCTACTTGTCTTTGTTGATGATAGTGACTATTCCAACGAGAAAAACAATCTTGGTGAACAGCTTGTTGTCAAAGTACCTTATGCGACTCTAGAGGATTATGCAAATTATCAACCAATGGTGACAGTATGTGAAATCGTTGATATTGAAAAAGCTTCGGTTTACGGTGAATATCGTAATCAGTTGTCAATCACTGCAAAAGTTGTTAAAGCTGACGATATTGTCGAGTTGTAAAGTAGTCAGATATATCGTTTATCTGACTACCCTAATTTGAAGGAGGTTTTGAAATGCCATCTATTTTAGAAGAATTACCTAGAAAAGCTTTGAAGGCTGTTGGTAAAGGTTTTCAATTTTGTAGGAAAAAATTAGAGGAATATAATGCAAAAATGCTAGAAAAAGAAAAACAGAGGAGATGGGCTGTCTTTCTTGAACAGACTCAGCATGAACTAATGAAGTTGGTAAAAGAGCAAATTAGTTCAGATCAATATGTCTACGACTTACAACTAGTTTTTGAAGACAAGGAAATTGTTCAAGTTGATGAGAGCAAATCAGTTCAGAGAGTTCATGTAGCGAATATGATAGTCCCAAGATGCAAGCTTGATGTCAATTGTAAAGAATTTCCAGCAGGTTGCAAAATATTTCACTTTAGTATCTTTGGTGAGCTAGATTCAGATATTTTATCAAAAATAAAAGAAAAGTGGACATACTATTTATGTCATAATGGACAATACTTTTTGTATGGTACTGCTGACACTTATAAAAAAGACGGTTTACGCTATTTAGTGTTTATCATCTACGATAAAACGAATGAGCGAGCGGTTAAAGGTGCTTTGTTTCATTTGAAGAACTCATAAAATTATTGATATGAGAATTAAATTCTGTTTTATGCTGTGAAAGTTATTGACAGTAGGCTAAGTTAAATTAGACTGGTTGAGACGGTGCGGTCGAACTTTGTTCGCCCGTGCCGGCACAATCAGTTTAGTCATCTTAGGGAACCTGTTGTCAATAAATCATGGAATAAATTAGAATTTAATGATTACAATTTTGACGCTCTTAACTTGATAAGCGTCAAACAAAAGCACGACAAGTATAAATATATATGCACAAAATAGATTCAACTAAACTTGTTAAAAGTTACTTGTATGGTGATACGATAGAAATGACAACTGCGAATGGACAACAGGAGCAGACCATCAAGGTAATATCTGGAAAACGTTATGTAAATCTGGAGACGGGAGAAATTCATGACATGGATACTTCTAATAGTAGTCGTCTTGATAATTTGAAGTCAACAAAGCAAACTATGAAAAAACTGCGTCGCTTGGTTGCTCATAATTTTTCAGGTGGTGGTGATAATCAGCTATGGCTTACATTTACCTATCGTGAACATGTGATTGATCCTGTTCAAGTCTATAAAGATTTTAAGGCATTTATGCGACGCTTGCGTAGTAAGTATGGTCATGTAGAATATATTGCCGTGATTGAGCCACAAGAGAGCGGACGGTGGCATTTACATGTGCTTATGAAGAATGAAACGACTCTCTCTATCCCTAATGATGTAGTTGCTACTATGTGGGGTAAAGGTTTTACAAAGACCAAACGATTGAGAAGGGCTGATAAGGTTGGAAATTACTTGATAGCTTATCTATCTAATTTGCAGATAGGTGATAAAGATTCACAGAGTAAAGCAACCGTTAAGGGAGCGAGACTATACATGTATCCAAAAGGGATTCGTATTTATAGAACCAGTCGTGGGATAGAAAAGCCTTTGGAAATTACAACAACAAAGGGGGAACTTATGGAGACTTATAAAATTAATAGTCCACCGAATTTTTCACGTACTACAAAATATGAAACTCCTTACGGCATAAAAGAATACACAACGGAGTTTTACGATAATGTAAAAAGCCTGTCAGACACTTTTAGCGGAGCAACTGACAAGCCAAATGAGTGACAAAGGAAAAACTTTTATCATCTCTATTATAGTAGAAGAAGAGGTATTATGGAACATTTATACAAAACAAAGAAAGGGATTTCAGAATTATTTGACATTCCTTTAAAGACATTAAATAATGATTTGACTGAGATGAGGCGAATTGAGCAGTTTCAAGATTTTATTTTGAAGCCCTCTCATAAGAGGGTTTATATAAGTATTGAGGGATATGAGCGTTTTTTGCAATATAAACAAAAGAAGTATGAGGAAGCTATGTAGTTATGTTATAATTAAGCTATGCTACATAGCTTTCCTTTATTTATGATGATAAAAGGAGAGATGATGTTTTATAAAGAGTTAGATAATGGCAAATACCGTTATTATGAGAAGTTTTATGATGATCGTGATAAAAAGTGGAAACAGGTGACTGTTACTTTGAAATCAAAATCTAGAGTTTCTCAAGCAGAAGCAAAACGGCGATTAGCAACTAAGATAGATAAAATTCTTACAACACCGACAAAAGAAGAGCTGAAACAACAAAAATATGAAGCGACTACGTTTAGTCAGCTGTTAGCAGAATGGAAAACTATTCGAGCTAGTGAAATTAAACCGTCAAGTTTCAGAAGTGAAATGAAATGTCTGCAATTTTTTGCTGATGCAGTAGGAGATTTGAAGTTATCAGAATACACTACCCAGCAAATACAGAGCTACCTAATGAGTTTAAATGTTGAAAACTCTACAAGGAAAAATCGAAAGATTTATCTTAATGGTATCTTTGGCTATGCTGAGAAGGTCGGATATATCACCAAGAGTCCTGTCAAAAATGTAGTAATTCCTAAGCAGAAGGCTGACTATGAAAAACTCAAAAAGGCTAAGGAACATTTTATCAGTAAAGAAGAGTTAGGAAAAGTTTTATCGTATTGCGAAAGTCATAATAAAGATAGACGCTATACGTTAGCGATAGAGTTCATTTTTTTAACAGGTCTTCGCTTTGCTGAATTTATCGGTGTTCGCTATCAAGATATAGATTTTAAAAATTGCTTTTTGAAGATTGACCATACGATTGATTATGTAGCTCACAAGTACGATGAGCGAGTGCTTCAAACTACTAAGACGGTAGGTTCTGTTAGAACGATAATTCTGAGTGAGCGTTGTATAGAGATTGTTTCATATTTTCGTGAGCATTGTCGTGATGAAGAGTTTGTTTTTGTCACAGAGCAAGGAAATATTATGAGACAACCTTTATTATACAAATTCATCAAGAATAGTTGCGATACAGTCTTAGGTGAAGTAAAAGCTTATAATATCCATATGCTCCGGCATTCCCATATTAGTTTACTTGCTGAACTAGGATTGCCTATTAAAGCGATTATGGAGCGTGTAGGTCACCGAGATGAGTCCATTACTTTACAGGTATATAGCCATGTTACTGAAAATATCCAAGATGAAGTAAGAACTAAACTTAATCAAATTCACCTGTAAAAGACTAACCAAAAAACTAACCATGAATTAACCAAAGCGGTGAGAAACAATAGGAAATACAGGGGAATATGGAAAATTAAAAGCCTGTATTTACAATGGTTAGAGAAGCATAGGGAAGAAGGAGGAAATAAAGTTTGAAAATTTTTGATACACATACACACCTTAACGTGGATAATTTTGCAGGAAAAGAAGCTGAAGAGATTGCTTTCGCACGCGAGCTAGGTGTTACCAAGATGAATATTGTGGGTTTTGATACAAAAACCATTGAAAAGTCGCTAGCGCTGTCTCGTCAATATGATGAACTATACAGCACGATTGGTTGGCATCCAACTGAGGCAGGCTCTTATACGCAAGAAGTTGAAAACATGATTGTCAGTCATTTGCACGATTCCAAAGTTATTGCCCTCGGTGAGATTGGTCTGGATTATCACTGGATGGAAGATCCGAAAGATGTGCAGATTGAGGTCTTCAAACGTCAGATTCAGCTGTCGAAAGACCACGATTTGCCATTTGTTGTTCATACGCGTGATGCGCTAGAAGATACTTATGAAGTTGTTAAGGAAGCTAGTGTTGGCGAACAGGGTGGTATTATGCACTCGTATTCAGGCTCTTTAGAAATGGCTGAACGTTTTGTTGAGCTTGGTATGATGATTTCTTTTTCTGGTGTGGTGACTTTTAAAAAGGCTGTAGATGTGCAAGAAGCTGCGCAGAAGTTGCCTTTAGATAAGATTTTAGTTGAGACAGATGCACCTTATCTAGCCCCTGTACCAAAACGTGGTCGTGAAAATCGAACGGCTTATACTCGTTATGTTGTAGATAAAATAGCAGAGCTTCGCGGCTTGACGACGGAAGAAGTTGCACAAGTGACGTATGAAAATGCACTGCGGATATTTAATTTGAAAGAAGATTGATGAAAGAAAAGATTTCTCAGGTTCTCGTTGTGGAAGGACGAGATGATACGGTTAATCTTCAACGATATTTTGATGTGAAAACCTATGAAACCAGAGGTTCAGCGATTAACCAAGAGGATTTAGAGCGAATTGCAAGACTTCATGATTTACATGGGGTTATCGTTTTTACTGATCCAGATGTCAATGGTGAGCGGATTCGTAGGATGATTATGACCGCTATTCCTAGTGTTCAACATGCTTTTTTAAGGCGTGATGAGGCTGCTCCTAAGTCTAAAAATAAAGGGAAATCATTAGGTATTGAGCATGCTTCATATGAAGATTTAAAAGCTGCTCTTTCTCAGGTAACTAAACATTTTGAAAAAAAGACTGATTTTGATATCACACGTTCAGATTTGATTCGCTTAGGATTTCTGGCAGGCAATGACAGCCGCAAACGTCGTGAATTTTTAGGAGAAGAACTCCGCATTGGCTATTCAAATGGGAAACAGTTGCTTAAACGACTAGAATTGTTTGGGATTGGATTGACAGATGTTGAAAATGTAATGAAAGAGTACGAAAGGAAGCGACATGGCAAATAGAAGTTATATTTATTTTAAAAACGGAGATGAGACACGTGCTTTAGCGGAGGGAATTTATAGTATTCCCTATTTCTGGCAACTGTTTTGGAATGAAGAAGATCTGCAAGCAGCTATTGATTTGTGGAAAAAAGTAGAAGAGCTTGAAAAAGAAGATAAAGAGAAAGCAGAAGAATTTTATCAAGAGCAGAATATGGGAGTTACTCTTTCCATTGAAAAATTCCAGCAAAATGCCCGCCACAATCGGTCTTTTTTAGAGCAACATGCTCCACAGGTGTTGCAACTGTATGATGATTTTGTTCGCTATATTATTGCAAATGTCAAAGAGGATGATACGCTAGGATTTGACGTTTTAGAAATTGTTTCTATGGACGAATTGCCTATCGCTTCTGGTAAACTTTTAAAAAATGTCCGTGCTATTCAGCAAAATCAACCAGAAGACTTAGATTTCTCTCTAACGGATAAGGACTTGCTTGGGTTAGCTATGGGGTTCCCAGATGATTATGCTTCAGACATGTTGCCAGAAGACAATATTCTAAAATCAGCTGCTTACCAAGATGAGTTGAAGAAACGGCAAAATCAAGAAAGCAAGCAGGCAGATAATGTGATTGAATCCGATTCAAAAGGTAACAAACGCCGGATTCATCCAGCATTTTGGATTTTGCTTGTGCTAGGAATTATGCGGATTTTATATATTTTATTTAGCTAATGGATAGAAATGAGAACTATGAGAATTGCGGATTATAGCGTGACGCGAGCGGTACTTGAGCGTCATGATTTTACTTTTAAAAAATCATTCGGTCAGAACTTCCTGACAGATACCAATATTTTACAAAAAATTGTAGATACAGCTGAAATTGATAAACATGTTAATGTTATTGAAATCGGACCGGGCATTGGAGCACTGACTGAGTTTTTAGCGGAGAATGCAGCAGAAGTCATGGCTTTTGAGATTGATGAGCGTCTAATGCCGATTTTGGCAGATACCTTGCAGGAATTTGAAAATGTTAAGATTATCAATGAAGATATTCTTAAGTCAGACTTACAAGCTTGGATCAAGGAATTTGCTAATCCAGAATTACCTATCAAAGTGGTGGCTAATCTGCCTTATTACATCACGACTCCGATTTTGATGCATCTGATAGAAAGTCGGATTCCTTTTTCAGAATTTGTTGTGATGATGCAGCGAGAAGTAGCTGATCGCATCTCGGCGCAGCCCAATAGTAAGTCTTATGGTAGTTTGTCAATAGCTGTGCAATATTACATGACAGCTAGGGTCGCTTTTATCGTACCGCGGACAGTCTTTGTTCCCGCCCCAAATGTGGATTCGGCAATTCTGAAAATGACTCGTAGAGACAAGCCGGCAGTCGAGGTTGAAGATGAATCATTCTTCTTCAAGGTCTCAAAAGTAAGCTTTACCCACCGGCGGAAAACCCTTTGGAATAATTTGACTAGTTATTTTGGAAAAACTGATGAAGTCAAAACAAAGTTGGAAGCCGCTTTGAGTAATGCTGAATTATCTCCAAGTGTACGAGGAGAAGCGCTTGCTTTGCAAGAATTTGCACGTTTAGCAGACAGCTTATATGAAGAGGGATTCAGATAAACTGCATAATAAGTATCACATAACAAAGAACCTCGCTAAGTTCATCTTAGCGAGGTTCTTCATAAGGAAAGGACGGGATTTGAACCCGCGCATGAATAAAATCCATTTGCCGGATTTCGAGTCCGGTGCCGTACCAAGCTGGGCCACCTTTCCAACATTATAGAATAAACACTTTTTGAATGGGGTGTATCCAACTATGTTATTTCGTTCCAAACGAGAAGACAAAGCGTAGCATAACTTGAGTAAGGTGCGCTACAATTGACGAAGTCTCAAACGAAATAAAAATGCGGAAAAAGGGATTTGAACCCTCACGTCCGAATGGACACATGCGCCTGAAGCATGCGCGTCTGCCGTTCCGCCATTTCCGCTTGGTTTCTATTATACCATATTAGAAACGTTTTTCATCATTTTTTTGCACTAAAAAGCAAAATACTGCTTTTTTTGTTATAATGAATTTATTAAGCGTTAAAGGAGTCCATTTGAAAGGAATAATCGTGAAAGCCTTAGCAGGTTTCTATTATGTAGAGTCAGAAGGCAAGGTTTATCAGACTAGAGCTAGAGGAAATTTCCGCAAGAAAGGACAAACTCCCTATGTGGGAGATGAGGTCGAATTTTCTGCTGAAAAAGATTCTGAAGGTTATATCTTAAAAATAGCAGAGCGAAAAAACAGTCTGGTACGACCACCTATTGTCAATATAGATCAAGCTGTTGTAATAATGAGTGCTAAAGAGCCAGATTTCAATCCTAATCTTTTGGACCGTTATTTAGTCCTCTTGGAGCAGAAAGCTATCCACCCGATTATCTATATCAGTAAATTAGATTTGTTGGCGGACGACAAGGAATTAGACGTTTTCCTTGATATTTATTGCTCTATCGGCTATGATACTGCCAAGACAATAACAGAACTGTTGCCGTTTTTAACAGCTAAGACGACTGTTTTCATGGGACAAACTGGGGTTGGCAAATCTACTCTGCTCAATAAAATGGTACCAGATTTACAGTTGGAAACCGGAAAAATTTCAGAAAGTTTGGGTCGTGGTCGCCACACAACTAGAGTGGTTAGTTTTTACAATCTCAATGGGGGAAAAATTGCAGACACACCGGGATTTTCTTCGCTGGATTATGAAGTGGACAATGCAGAGGATTTAAATCGAGCATTTCCTGAAATTGCAAAAGTCAGTCATGGCTGCAAATTCCGGACCTGCACGCATACGCATGAACCGAATTGTGCGGTAAAACCTGCCGTTGAAAAGGAACAAATTGCAGCTTTTCGTTTCGAGAATTACTTGCAATTTCTGAGTGAAATTGAAAACCGTCGTGAAACCTATAAAAAAGTAGCTAAAAAGCAACCTAAGTGAGGAGGAAGTCAAATGAAACCTTATAAAATTGCACCATCTATTTTAAGTGCAGATTATGCTAATTTTGAATCGGAACTAAAAAAGCTAGAAGCAACTGGTGCAGAATATGTTCATATTGATATTATGGATGGTCATTTTGTGCCCAATATCAGCTTTGGTGCGGGTGTGGTCGCGAGCATGCGACCGCACAGTAGATTGGTATTTGATTGTCATCTTATGGTATCTAATCCAGAACATCATATTGAAGAATTTGCTCGTGCGGGTGCAGATATTATCAGTATCCACGCTGAAGCAACCCCTCATATTCACGGAGCTTTGCAAAAGATTCGGACAGCAGGTGTCAAGGCAAGTGTCGTTATCAATCCAGGGACGCCTGTTGAAGTGGTGAAAAATGTTTTGAATTTAGTCGATCAAGTCTTGGTTATGACGGTCAATCCAGGCTTCGGTGGACAAGCCTTTCTGCCAGAAACAATGGATAAAGTACGGGAATTAGTTGTTTTGAGAGAAGTGAACCAACTAGACTTTGATATTGAAGTAGATGGTGGTATTGATGATGAAACCATTCGCGTTGCCAAAGAAGCCGGTGCCAATGTCTTTGTAGCGGGCAGTTACGTTTTCAAAGGAGATGTAGCTCATCAGGTTCAAACATTGAAAGAAGCATTGCATGACTAAAATTGCTCTTTTTGCTGGCGGGATGATAGATAGTTTTCAAGTGGATTTTGACATTTTTATCGGAGTGGACAGAGGAAGCCTGTTTCTCATTGAACAAGGCATTTGTCCAGACTTAGCGGTCGGTGACTTTGATTCTGTTTCGGAGGAAGAGCTGGCTTTGGTTTGTTCTCAATCTAAGGAGGTACTTCAAGCACAACCTGAAAAAAACGACACAGATTTAGAACTAGCTATCAAGACTGCTTTTGTACGTTATCCGCAAGCGCAAGTGACTATTTTTGGTGCTTTTGGCGGGCGCTTGGATCATACTTTGGCAAATATTTTCTTGCCGAGCGATCCAGAAATCACGCCTTATATGCAACAAATTCGGCTTTGTAGTGCGCAAAATGAGCTCAGCTATTGTCCTCAAGGGCGTCACAAGATAAAGCCAGTAGCTGGTATGAATTATCTAGCCTTTATGCCTGTGAGCAATAGTCGATTAACGATTGAAGGAGCCAAATATCCTTTAAACGAATTCAATTATTTTTTCAAAAAAGTGTATGCTTCTAACGAATTTATAGATGAGCCCGTTTTTTTAGAGTGCCAATCAGGTTATGTTATTGTCATTTATAGCAAAGACAGGAGTTAGTATGGAGTTTATAATTATCCTCTTATTGCTGGGAAATCTTGTTGTGATTTTTCTTTTATGGCAAAAGAATCAGCAACAGGCAGATCAGGTACAGAAATTGCTGGAAGATCAAGCTGATCACTTATCTGATCAGTTGGATTACCGTTTTGAGCAAGAACGGCAACGAAGTCTTCTGACACAACAACAACTGGAATTGGCTCTGGGAGATCGTTTGGGTGAGGTGCGTACGGATTTACATCGGAATTTAACGGAAATGCGTTTAGAAATAAGTGAAAATCTAACCCAAAATCGTGATAAGACAGATGAACGAATGCGTCAGATTCAAGAATCAAACGATCGTCGCTTAGAACAAATGCGCCAAACGGTGGAAGAAAAATTAGAGAAAACACTGCAAACAAGATTGCAAGCCTCCTTTGAAACAGTCTCTAAACAGTTGGAGTCGGTCAATCGCGGTTTAGGAGAAATGCAAAATGTAGCGCGTGATGTTGGCACTCTAAATAAGGTGCTCTCCAATACTAAAACGCGCGGAATTTTAGGCGAATTGCAGCTTGGTCAAATCATTGAAGACATTCTGACACCGAGCCAGTATGAGCGTGAGTTTGCAACAGTTCCAGGCTCTAGTGAACGTGTAGAGTATGCAATTAAATTACCGGGACAAGTGGAAAAAGACTACATCTATTTACCAATTGATTCCAAGTTTCCTCTGGCAGACTACTATCGCTTAGAGGATGCTTACGAGTCAGGAAACAAAGACGAGATTGATTTATACCGCAAGTCTTTGCTAGCTAGCGTCAAACGTTTTGCTAAAGACATTAAGAAAAAATATCTGGCACCTCCTGCAACCACGAATTTTGGAGTGATGTTTTTGCCAACGGAAGGGCTTTATTCAGAGATTGTTCGCAATCCAGAATTCTTTGACAATTTGCGTCGGGATGAGCAGATTGTGGTGGCAGGGCCGTCTACGCTATCTGCTTTGCTTAATTCGCTTTCGGTCGGTTTTAAAACGCTCAATATTCAAAGAAGTGCAGATGACATCAGCAAGGTTCTGGGCAATGTCAAATCAGAATTTAATAAATTTGGCGGTATTTTGCTCAAGGCACAAAAACATTTGCAACATGCATCTGGCAATATTGATGAATTGCTGACGCGAAGAACTAATGCTATCGAGAGGACTTTGCGCCATATTGAAATTTCGGATAAGTCGGCCTTAGATGGTCTATTAGATTTTCAAGATGAAGAGGAAGAATATGAAGATTAACCAAATGAAAAAAGATGAGCTATTTGAAGGGTTTTATCTCATCAAATCTGCTGAACTTCGTCAAACAAGGGCAGGGAAAAACTATTTGGCATTCACCTTTCAAGATGACACTGGAACGATTGAAGGGAAATTGTGGGATGCACAACCGCACAATGTGGAAGAATTTACTGCTGGAAAAGTCATCCATATGCAAGGGCGCAGAGAAGTATATAACAATACTCCGCAAGTGAATCAAATTACACTACGTCTGCCAAAAGTTGGTGAGCCAAACAATCCAGCTGATTTTAAAGAAAAGCCGCCAGTTGATGTCCAAGAACTACGTGAATATCTGTCACAAATGATCTTCAAAATTGAAAACCCAATTTGGCAGCGTGTGGTGCGAGCCTTGTATGCTAAATACGATAAAGAATTTTATTCTTATCCTGCTGCTAAAACGAATCATCATGCTTTTGAAGCAGGACTTGCTTTTCATACAGCTACAATGGTGCGGTTGGCAGATAGCATCGGAGATATTTATCCGCAGTTAAATAAAAGTCTTTTGTTTGCAGGGATTATGTTGCATGATCTAGCAAAAGTGCTGGAATTGACGGGTCCTGAACAGACAGAATACACTGTTCGAGGCAATCTCATCGGACATATTGCCTTGATTGACGAAGAAATGACAAAGGTATTGGTAGAATTAAAAATCGAAGATACCAAAGAAGATGTCATCATTCTCCGTCACGTATTACTAAGCCATCACGGTTTGTTGGAATACGGCAGTCCTGTTCGTCCCAAAATCATGGAAGCAGAGATTATCCACATGATTGACAATTTAGATGCGGAAATGATGATGATGACTTCAGCTTTAGCCTTAGTTGGTGAAGGTGAAATGACCAATCGAATCTTTGCTATGGACAACCGCTCCTTCTATAAACCAAATTTTGATAAGTAAAAAACGAAAAACGAATGTTATTGCAAAAATAATGTTCGTTTTTTGGTCTTATTATGATATAATGAAGAAAATAAAATAAAATTGGTGAAAAAATGAAATTAAGAAGAAGTGAACGCATGGTAGTCATTTCTAACTACCTAATCAATCATCCTTATGAACTAACTAGTCTCAATACATTTGCTGAAAAGTATGAGTCCGCAAAATCCTCCATTTCCGAAGATATTGTCATTATTAAACGTGCTTTTGAAGAAATGGAAATCGGATATATCGAAACCATTACAGGAGCAGGCGGAGGTGTTATTTTTACACCTTCTATCTCAGATAAAGAAGCTAGAGCAATGGTGGAAGAACTTTGTACGAAATTATCCGAAAGCAATCGGATTCTACCTGGTGGCTACATTTATTTGTCAGATTTGTTGAGTACACCTTCTATTTTAAATAACATTGGACGCATTATTGCCAAAACATTTAGAAAACAAAAAATTGATGCTGTTATGACCGTTGCTACAAAAGGAGTACCTTTGGCAAATGCAGTGGCAAATGTATTAAATGTCCCATTTGTCATCGTGCGCCGCGATTTGAAAATTACAGAGGGTTCAACGGTTAGCGTCAATTATGTGTCGGGTTCAAGTGGGGATCGTATTGAAAAGATGTTCTTGTCGAAACGCAGCCTAAAAGCTGGAAGCCGTGTTTTAATCGTAGATGATTTCTTAAAAGGTGGTGGGACAGTCAACGGCATGATTAGCCTTTTACGAGAATTTGATTCGGAATTGGCTGGTGTAGCAGTTTTTGCGGAAAATGCACAGACAGAGCGTGAGCACTTAGATTACAAATCTTTGTTGAAAGTAACAAATATTGATGTGAAGTCTAACAAAATCAGTGTAGAAGTTGGCAATATTTTTGACAAATAGATGAGGTGAGAATTTGAAAAATATATTGGATAAATTGGATCAAAGCTCTTTGTGGCTAAGAATTTCGATTGTTATAGCTTTGGTACTCATTCTTGCTGCTGGATTATTTTTCGTTAAAAAGCAAGATGATGCGACGCGTGCAGCTGCTCCGACTGTAAGGCGAACCATTTCAACATCAAAATCTTCAGAATCGAAAGCAGAAAAAGAGAAAAAAGAGCAAGCCAAAATTGCACAAGAGGCAGAAGATGCTGTTAAAAAATTGGAGACAGAGCAGACGACGGCTAATGTAACGCCTGCTCAAGAAAAAGTGGACAAGTTGAAAGACGAAGCTCAAAAAGCTCAACTTCAACAACGGATTAAGGCAGTTAGTGACGCGATTGCTGCGCGTGAAGCCAATGAAGCAGCTGCTACAGCAAATCAAAACGCTGTGACGCCTCAAACAGATGCAGGGCAAACTTATCAACAAACCTATCAAGCTCCTGCAACTTCAGCTACCACAGGACAGGCTGAGACCAATTCAGCTCAAACTCCAACGACTAACGGAGCAGGTGTCCCAGCCACAAATACTACGGGACAATAGATGGGAACTCAGCAAGAAAACTATAAAAATATATTGACAAAGAAAGTGTCGTCGTGTTATACTAATAGACGGTACTTTTTACTTTTGGTCTCTCAAAAGTGTACAGAGACGTGCTGACAAATGTTGCAAAAGTACACGCAGATGATAGCTGTCACCAAGTGTATCATCACCAAAATTAAAAAAATACAGGAGAAATGTAGATGCCTACAATTAACCAATTGGTTCGCAAACCGCGTAAATCAAAAGTAGAAAAATCTAAATCACCAGCTTTAAACGTTGGTTATAATAGTCTGAAACGTGTGCCTACTCGTGAAAACTCACCACAAAAACGTGGTGTAGCAACTCGTGTTGGGACTATGACACCTAAAAAACCAAATTCGGCTCTTCGTAAATTTGCTCGTGTACGTTTGAGCAATCTTATTGAAGTAACCGCTTATATCCCAGGTATCGGACATAACTTGCAAGAACACAGTGTTGTGCTTCTTCGTGGTGGACGTGTAAAAGACCTTCCAGGGGTACGTTATCACATCGTTCGTGGTGCACTTGATACAGCAGGTGTAACTGATCGTAAGCAAGGCCGTTCTAAATACGGTACCAAAAAACCAAAAGCATAAGGAAAGGGGATAAAGATAAATGAGTCGTAAAAACCGTGCGCCTAAGCGCGAAGTATTGCCAGATCCGCTCTACAATTCAAAATTAGTGACACGTCTTATCAACCGCGTTATGCTTGATGGGAAACGTGGTACAGCTGCTTCAATTGTATATGGCGCTTTTGAGCAAATCAAAGAAGCTACTGGAAACGATGCACTTGAAGTATTTGAAACAGCTATGGAAAACATCATGCCTGTACTTGAAGTACGTGCTCGCCGTGTTGGTGGGTCTAACTATCAAGTCCCAGTTGAAGTTCGTCCAGAACGTCGTACAACTCTTGGGCTTCGTTGGTTGGTAACTATTTCACGTTCACGTGGAGAACACACTATGCAAGATCGTCTTGCGAAAGAAATTATGGATGCGGCAAACAATACTGGTGCAGCTGTTAAAAAACGTGAAGATACTCACCGTATGGCTGAAGCTAACCGTGCTTTTGCTCACTTCCGTTGGTAAGATTGCTACTCTTTTTAGAGACTTGCAAAAAGCTCAGTACTCTTACTAATTAGCATGAGTAATCAACAAGCGGGTAGGATTTGCCTACTCGCTTTTCTTAAAATATGTTATAATAAACTGTAAATAAAATAATAGGAGAAATAACCAAATGGCTCGCGAATTTTCACTTGAAAAAACTCGTAACATCGGTATCATGGCTCACGTCGATGCTGGTAAAACAACAACGACTGAACGTATTCTTTACTATACCGGTAAAATCCATAAAATTGGTGAAACACACGAAGGTGCTTCACAAATGGACTGGATGGAACAAGAACAAGAACGTGGTATCACCATCACATCTGCTGCAACAACAGCGCAATGGAAAGATTACCGTGTCAATATTATCGACACGCCAGGGCACGTGGACTTCACTATCGAAGTACAACGTTCACTTCGTGTATTGGACGGTGCTGTAACTGTTCTTGATTCACAATCAGGTGTTGAACCTCAAACGGAAACAGTTTGGCGTCAAGCAACTGAATATGGTGTCCCACGTATCGTATTTGCTAACAAAATGGATAAAATTGGTGCTGACTTCCTTTATTCAGTAAGCACTCTTCACGATCGTCTTCAAGCAAATGCTCATCCAATTCAATTACCAATTGGTGCAGAGGACGACTTCCGTGGAATCATTGACTTGGTTCGCATGAAAGCTGAAATCTATACAAATGACCTTGGAACAGATATTCTTGAAGAAGATATTCCAGCAGATTACCTTGAACAAGCTCAAGAATGGCGTGAAAAATTGGTCGAAGCAGTTGCTGAAACTGATGAAGATTTGATGATGAAATACCTTGAAGGTGAAGAAATTACTGAGGCAGAATTGAAAGCTGCAATCCGTAAAGCAACGATCAATGTTGAATTCTTCCCAGTTCTTGCTGGTTCTGCCTTCAAGAACAAAGGTGTTCAAATGATGCTTGATGCAGTTATTGACTACCTTCCAAGCCCACTTGATATTCCAGCTATTAAAGGTGTAAACCCAGATACAGACGAAGAAGAAACTCGTCCAGCTTCTGATGAAGAACCATTTGCAGCACTTGCTTTCAAGATTATGACGGACCCATTTGTAGGTCGTTTGACATTCTTCCGTGTTTACTCAGGTGTCTTGAACAGCGGTTCATACGTATTGAATACTTCTAAAGGTAAACGCGAACGTATCGGACGTATCCTGCAAATGCACGCAAACCACCGTAACGAAATCGAAACTGTTTACGCAGGTGATATCGCTGCAGCTGTTGGTTTGAAAGATACCACGACTGGTGACTCATTGACGGATGAAAAAGCAAAAATTATCCTTGAATCGATCGAAGTCCCAGAGCCAGTTATCCAATTGATGGTGGAACCAAAATCTAAAGCTGACCAAGACAAGATGGGTATTGCTCTTCAAAAATTGGCTGAAGAAGATCCAACATTCCGTGTTGAAACAAACGTTGAAACTGGTGAAACAGTTATCTCTGGTATGGGTGAGCTTCACTTGGATGTCCTCGTAGACCGTATGCGTCGTGAATTCAAAGTGGAAGCAAATGTGGGTGCTCCTCAAGTATCTTACCGTGAAACTTTCCGTGCACAAACATCAGCACGTGGATTCTTCAAACGTCAATCAGGTGGTAAAGGTCAATTCGGTGATGTTTGGATTGAATTTACTCCAAATGAAGAAGGAAAAGGCTTCGAGTTTGAAAATGCTATCGTTGGTGGTGTGGTTCCACGTGAATTTATCCCAGCCGTAGAAAAAGGTTTGGTTGAGTCAATGGCTAACGGTGTCCTTGCAGGTTATCCAATCGTTGATGTGAAAGCAAAACTGTATGATGGTTCATACCACGATGTTGACTCATCTGAAACAGCCTTCAAGGTTGCAGCTTCACTTGCGTTGAAAGAAGCTGCTAAGACTGCACAACCAACCATTCTTGAACCAATGATGCTTGTTACCATTACTGTTCCAGAAGAAAACCTTGGTGACGTTATGGGACATGTAACAGCTCGTCGTGGACGTGTTGATGGTATGGAAGCTCATGGTAACAGCCAAATCGTTCGTGCTTATGTACCACTTGCTGAAATGTTCGGTTATGCAACGGTTCTTCGTTCAGCATCTCAAGGACGCGGTACTTTCATGATGGTCTTTGACCACTACGAAGATGTACCAAAATCAGTACAAGAAGAAATCATTAAGAAAAACAAAGGTGAAGCTTAAGCTTTGAATTAAACCTGGGCACTCGCATTTGCGAGTGCCTTTTCTTTTTTTGGAAAATAATCTCTCTGTCAATCAAAAGAAAAAATAATCAATCTGATGAATCTGAATTTATAAATTCTTGTCTATTTTGTAAGTTGTGTTCTTCCGTTTTCAGAAGATATTACCTTGCTTTTTCAAATCAATGAAAGTCGAAATGAAAATTAGTGAAAGAACTCATAATACTTGTTAATAACAATGAAATCAGTTGCAATTTTAAGAGAGAAAGTATATAATAGATATGTTGAAAGGTGATTTGTAGCGACTCAAGTTACTCTTTTCACATAAAAATTTTTTTGATTTTCATAAGGAGGAAATCACGAATGGTAGTTAAAGTTGGTATTAACGGTTTCGGTCGTATTGGTCGTCTTGCATTCCGTCGTATCCAAAACGTAGAAGGTGTTGAAGTTACTCGTATCAACGACCTTACAGATCCAGTAATGCTTGCACACTTGTTGAAATATGACACAACTCAAGGTCGTTTCGACGGTACTGTGGAAGTTAAAGAAGGTGGATTCGAAGTTAACGGTAAATTCGTTAAGGTTTCTGCTGAACGTGACCCAGAACAAATCGATTGGGCTACTGATGGTGTAGAAATCGTTTTGGAAGCAACTGGTTTCTTTGCTAAGAAAGATGCTGCTGAAAAACACCTTAAAGGTGGTGCTAAGAAAGTTGTTATCACTGCTCCTGGTGGAAGTGACGTTAAAACAATTGTATTTAACACTAACCACGATGTTCTTGATGGTACTGAAACGGTTATCTCTGGTGCTTCATGTACTACAAACTGCTTGGCTCCAATGGCTAAAGCACTTCAAGACAACTTCGGTATCGTTGAAGGTTTGATGACTACTATCCACGCTTACACTGGTGACCAAATGATCCTTGACGGTCCACATCGTAAAGGTGATCTTCGCCGTGCTCGTGCTGGTGCTGCAAATATCGTTCCTAACTCAACTGGTGCTGCTAAAGCTATCGGTTTGGTTATTCCAGAATTGAATGGTAAACTTGATGGTTCAGCTCAACGTGTTCCAACTCCAACTGGATCAGTTACTGAATTGGTTGCTGTTCTTGAAAAGAACGTTACTGTTGATGAAGTAAATGCAGCTATGAAAGCAGCAGCTAACGAATCATACGGTTATACTGAAGATCCAATCGTTTCTTCAGATATCGTAGGTATGTCATTCGGTTCGTTGTTTGATGCAACTCAAACTAAAGTTCTTGACGTTGATGGAAAACAATTGGTGAAAGTTGTATCTTGGTATGATAACGAAATGTCATACACTGCACAACTTGTACGTACTCTTGAATACTTTGCAAAAATCGCTAAATAATTCATTAGTATATAGAGAAGAGAGGTTTGCCCTCTCTTTTTTGTTGTTATTTGAAAACCGTATATAATTACTCCGATTATGATTTGCTCCACGAAAAAAAGAACTTGAATCTAAATAGATTTAAGTTCTTTTTATATTTATGTAAGAATTCTGTTATAAAGTATCTTCATCTGGTGTTAAAATCATTGGAATAATGATAGGCTCACGCTCTGTATTTTCATATAAAAATGGTCGAAGAGCATTTACAATAGCTCCATTGACAGACTGGATGCTGGCATCTTTATTTTTCAATGCAATACGTATCGCATTGAAAAGAATACGTTGGCTATGACGGATCAGTTCACCTGATTCCCGCATATAGATGAAACCGCGACTGAGAATGTCAGGACCGGCTAAGATCATCTTCGATTTAAAGTCAACGGTAGCGACTGCAAGGACGACGCCATCTTCGGAAAGGTCACGTCTGTCACGGAGGACTGCAGCACCAATTTCTCCGATACGATTGCCATCGACATAAATATCTTGTGCATTGAAACTTCCGGCAATGCGAGCAGAATTAGCAGTTAAGGCTAAAACGTCTCCATTACTCATGATAAAGATATTGTCTTTAGGCACTCCAGTATCCATTGCAAGTCCCGCATGCACTTTTTGCATACGGTATTCACCATGGACTGGCATGAAATACTTCGGTTTTATCAAACGAAGCATAAGTTTTTGTTCTTGCTGTCCACCGTGTCCGGAAGTATGAATATTGTTGATTTTACCGTGGATAACATCAACACCAGCTTCTGAAATGGTGTTGATAAGCTTATTGACACTAGTAGTATTTCCTGGGATAGGACTAGAAGAGAAAATCACTGTATCACCTGGTTGAAGCTGTACTTGACGATGTGTTCCATTGGCGATGCGTGAAAGAGCCGCCATTGGCTCTCCTTGGCTTCCTGTACACATGATAAGTATTTCGCCGGCAGGATAGTCTTTAATCTCATTTGGCTCGATGAAAGTACCTTTAGGCGCCTTGATGTAGCCAAGTTCAATTCCATTGGCGATGGCTTTCTCCATTGAACGACCAAAGACTGCAATTTTCCGTCCTGTTTTGACAGCCGCATCAGTAGCCTGTTGTAGGCGGAAAATATTGGAAGCAAAGGAAGCAAAAATAATCCGTCCATGGATGTTTTCAATGATTTTCATAATGGACTGACCGACCACTTTTTCCGAATTTGTAAAAGTCGGAATTTCTGCATTGGTTGAGTCAGAGAGAAGAACTAGAACCCCATCCTCGCCAAGAGCTGCCATTCGATGCAAATCCGCTGGTTCTCCAACGGGTGTAAGGTCAAACTTGAAGTCACCTGTACATACAACTTTCCCTTGAGGTGTGTGAATGACAATTCCTAACGGCTCTGGAATAGAGTGGGTTGTGCGGAAGAAAGTTGCTTTTAAATGTTTAAATTGAAGTTCAGTGTTTTGATTGATCTCATAGAGCTTAGCATCACGTAAAAGACCGTGTTCTTCTAGTTTCCCGCGGATAAGTGCTAGAGCAAGTGGTCCTGCATAAATCGGAACATTGGCTTGTTTGAGTAGGAAAGGAATCCCACCGATATGGTCTTCATGTCCATGAGTAATCAGAACACCTTTGATACGGTCAACGTTTTCTACGATATAGGAATAATCAGGAATAACATAATCAATCCCTAAAAGGTCATCTTCAGGAAATTTGATACCAGCGTCAACGATGATAATTTCATCTTTGTATTCAATTCCGTAGGTATTTTTTCCAATTTCTCCTAAGCCACCAATGGCAAATACACCGACTTCTTCGGGTTTTAAAGTATAAGACATGGTTTAGAGCTCCGTAATTGTAAAGTTGCCTGATTCTTTTTCATATTCTAAATGTTTATCAGACAAGCGTGTGATAAATTCGACATTGTAAGGCGTTTTTTCTTCAACGAGTTTACGCGCTTTAATGCGTCCTTCTAATTCATCCTTAGCGTCAATATCCAAGTAAAGCGACTGTGTATTCTCGCGTCGTGGATTGCGCTCTTTTGTTTCTTGATAAAAAACTTTGTAAATCATTTAATTTCCTTTCTCATTCATAATCAATCTACCAGAAAATAGCCACCTTATTTTCAAGGGCGGTCTTCATCTATTTAATTTTCCGGGTAATAAATTGATTTTGATACGTTACAATTATAATCATTATATCATAAAAAGCTGATTTAGTAAAAGAAAGAAGTTGGAAAATCTAGGAAAATGATTTTCACAAGGTCTTATTTTTTTGGAAATCATATTGAGGAAATCCGTATTTTTTGTAGTATAATAGAAACTAGATTATCACGAAGGAAATATAAAAATGAAAATTTTAGCTTTTGATAGCTCTAGTAAAGCATTGGCAATTGCGATTTTAGAGGATGAACAGTTGCTTGCTGAGATGACAATAAATATTAAAAAAAATCATAGCATTACATTGATGCCAGCAATTGATTTTCTCATGGAAAGTTTGGATTTAAAACCAACGGACTTAGAACGCATTGTGGTTGCAGAAGGTCCGGGTAGTTATACGGGTTTGCGGATTGCTGTAGCAACAGCTAAAACTCTGGCTCATACCCTTAAGATTGGCTTGGTTGGAGTTTCTAGCTTACGGATTCTGGTACCAGAAAGTATTGATGGCTTGGTTATTCCTCTCATGGATGCTAGACGCAACAATGTTTATGCTGGTTTTTATAAAAATGGTAGGATCGTTCAGCCAGAAGCTCATTTATCTTTTGAAGAGGTCTTAGAAAAAGCCAAGCCTGATTCTCAAGTAACCTTTGTAGGAGAAGTGGAAAATTTTGCGGAGCAGATTCAAGCAGTTTTGCCAGAAGCTTTTATCAAAACAACTCTGCCAAACGCTGCACTCCTTGCTAAAATCGGTCTGCAATTACCAGCTCGCTCTGTTCATGACTTTGTGCCAAACTACCTCAAGCGAGTGGAAGCGGAGGAAAATTGGTTGAAAAACCATGAAGAAACGAAAGATTCTTACATCAAACGCTTATGATTGAGATTAAAAAAGATGAAAAAAAGCAGACCGTTGATTTGACAGAGCGGATTTATCAGGTATTGAAAGACGTGTATGCAGTCAGTCCGTGGAGTGTGGAACAAATAGAGAAAGATTTACAACATCCTTTGTCGAGCTATATTTTAGCTCTAGAGGGTCAAAATTTAATTGGTTTTCTGGCTTTTCAGGAGTCAGATTTTGAAGCGGAAGTTTTGCAAATTGCGGTTAAGAAGGCTTATCAAGGTAAGAAAATCGCGACCGCTTTGTTTGAACATCTGCCCATTAACAAAGAGATTTTCCTCGAAGTGAGGGAGTCCAACAAGCCAGCTCTGCTATTCTACAAAAAAGAAAGATTTGAAGAAATTGCGCGGCGGAAGGCCTATTACCATGCGCCAGTGGAAGACGCGATCGTCATGAAAAGGGAGAACTATGGAAGATAGATATATTTTAGCTTTTGAAACGTCTTGCGATGAGACCAGCGTGGCGGTTCTAAAGAATGAGACTGAGCTTTTGAGCAATGTCATTGCCAGCCAGATTGAGAGTCATAAGCGTTTCGGCGGCGTGGTACCGGAAGTGGCCAGTCGCCACCATGTGGAAACTATCACGGCTTGCATTGAGGAAGCCTTGGCAGAAGCAGGCATTATCGAGCAAGATGTGACAGCCGTAGCTGTGACCTATGGACCTGGTTTGGTGGGGGCTCTTTTGGTTGGATTGGCGGCTGCCAAGTCCTTTGCGTGGGCACATCATTTACCACTTATTCCTGTCAATCACATGGCGGGACATCTAATGGCTGCTCAGAATGTCGAGAACTTAGAATATCCTCTTTTAGCACTACTAGTCAGCGGAGGGCATACAGAGTTGGTTTATGTTAGCGAAGCCGGGGATTATCAGATTGTAGGGGAAACACGTGATGACGCGGTCGGAGAAGCCTATGATAAAGTTGGTCGTGTGATGGGTTTGACTTATCCAGCAGGGCGTGAGATAGATGAATTGGCCCATAAAGGACAAGATATTTATGATTTTCCGAGAGCGATGATTAAAGAGGACAATCTAGAATTTTCATTTTCTGGTCTCAAATCAGCCTTTATTAATCTACATCATAATGCTAAGCAAAAAGGTGAGTTTCTTTCCAAGGAAGATCTGGCAGCTAGTTTTCAAGCTGCTGTTTTAGATATTCTCATGGCAAAGACAAAGAAGGCTTTAGGGAAATATCCTGTCAAGACCTTGGTGGTTGCGGGTGGTGTTGCAGCTAATCAAGGCTTACGTGAACGTTTAGCAGCTGAAATAACAGATATTAAAGTTATCATACCGCCTTTGCGTCTCTGTGGGGACAATGCAGGAATGATTGCTTATGCCAGTGTCAGTGAGTGGAACAACGCCAATCTTGCAACATTAAATCTGAATGCCAAGCCAAGTCTGGCGTTTGAGACAATGGAAGAATAAGAATGATAGGAAAAAATTTTAAGGCTGGTGTTAAGGCAGCTGTGCCAACAGCTCTGGGTTATATTAGTATTGGGTTAGCCTGTGGCATTATTGGTGCTTCTTATGTCACTCCTCTTGAAATGGCACTGATGAGTATTCTTGTCTATGCAGGAAGTGCTCAGTTTGCTATGCTAGCGCTTCTCGCTATCCATGCACCGGTGACAGCTATTCTTCTGACAGTCTTTTTAATCAATTTGCGTCTATTTTTGCTGGGACTTCATACATCTACTTTTTTTCGACATGCAAGTCTATGGCAAAATATCGGTATCGGAATCCTTTTGACAGATGAAACATACGGCGTTTTACTAAGTGAGCACGTTCATACAAAGGATATTTCGCTTCAATGGATGTATGGAAATAATATAACAAGCTACCTTGCTTGGATGATAGGAACGGTGTTCGGAACGACATTAGGAAGTCTTTTGCCAAATCCAGAAGTGTTTGGATTAGACTTTGCCCTAGTTGCCATGTTTATTGGCATTTTTTCTTCCCAATTTTTAGTGATGCTACATAAAACAAAACTTCAAAAACTAATCGTAATTTTGGCTGTAGTAGCTTTATCATTTTATGCGTTAAGTATGCTTGTGTCTTCGTCTTTAGCTGTTCTAATGTCGACCTTATTAGGCTGTGCTGTGGGGGTAATGCTAGATGATAAATAATTATATTTTTGTCGCTATTCTTTTCTCAGCCCTGGTGACATGGTTATCACGGATTAGTCCATTTATATTGGTGAAATATCGTGGCTTGCCTAAGATTGTAGAGCGGTTTTTACAGTATTTACCAATTTCTATTATTTTTGCTTTAATTTTATCCAGCATTACAAATGGGAAGATAGGGCAGTTTCCAACCTTCAAATGGCTAGATTTAATAGCTGTTTTTCCAACAATTTATGTTGCTTTTCGCTATCGTAACTTAGTGGTGACCGTGATTTTTGGTGTGATATTGGTAGCTGGTCTGCGATTTATGTTTTTATGATGTGATGGAGAACCTTTATGATTGATAAAATGGAACTAGGTGAATTTTATAGAGAATTACGGATAGCAAGAGGTGTGAAGCAAAATGAAGTTGCGTGTGAAGGACTGACGGCTTCACAGCTTTCTAAGTTTGAGTTAGGGCAATCTATGCTGTCGGCAGATAAATTATTTCTTGCCATTGAAGGAATCAATATGACATTTGCAGAGTTTGCATATAAACTCAATAGTTATCAAGAATCTCAGCATATTCAATTGGGACATCAAATTGTCGATTTATTTGTTCATCAGGATAAAGACGGCTTGGAGGATCTGCTTCACAAAGTTCAAGAAAAAGTATCCTCTCAACAATATATCCGTCTGAATAAAATTGTGATTCAAAATGCCTTGCACTCCTTGGATTCTAGTTATATTTTAAAAGAAGAAGATAAGCAATTTATAACAGCTTATCTTTTTGCCATTGATTCATGGACTTGGTTTGAGCTCTATCTTTTCTGTAATGCTATGCCCTTTTTGGAGAATCAAGATTTAATTTTTCTTTCAACAAGTTTGATGGAGAAATCTAAGGAATTTAAAGAGTTAGTCTATAATCAAATTTATATGAAAAGTTGTTTCTTAAATGTCATTTCAGAAATGATGGAACGTGAACTCTATCAATACATCAGCATTTTTGAAAGTGAGCTAGAAAAGTTGCTGACACCCTACGATGTCTTTGAAAAATTACTTTTGCAATTTTTAAGAAAAATCAATATCTATCTTCAGACAGGAGGAGAAAATCAAAAAGAGATTGAAGATTTTATTCAATCTCTGAAAGTACTGGATAATCCGCAGTTAATAGCATTATTAACTTTGAAATTACAGCAATATGAAAAATTATTAAAAACAGAAGATAACAGGACAGAAAATAATAATATCCATGATAATAGTGAATAGAATGGCGATAAATTTGCGTTTGCTCATTTGGGATCTCCTTTTTAAAAAGTAGTATACTCTAAAGATTCAGAAAATTGCAAGAATTGCAAATTAGAAAGTTTATAGAATAAAAATGTCAAATATGCGATTTTAAAGAAATGGTGAATTTTAATGGTATACTAGTCACATTAAGCATTAAATGATAATAAAGAGTTACAAGAAAAAATCAAAAGAATATTCATAACACGTTCTTATCGAGATAAACATCATTTATTAGTTTTTCAAAGTGAGGATAATCGTCGAGATGTTTTTGACTTTGGAATTGGGACATTAGGAATTTATTGGACATTATTGGGGAATAAATTCCCGTTTGAAATACACTTGGAGGGATGAAATTGAATATTTTTCTTTCAAATCGAAACTTTAGGCAACTTTCAATAAATGAATGGATATCTACATTTGGTGATACAGTTTTTTAC
Organism: Streptococcus sp. AS20; assembly: GCF_000524255.1. Taxonomy (NCBI): domain Bacteria; kingdom Bacillati; phylum Bacillota; class Bacilli; order Lactobacillales; family Streptococcaceae; genus Streptococcus; species Streptococcus sp. AS20. The sequence goes on from NZ_JANS01000004.1 coordinate 35,159, forward strand.
TTAGCGTTTATCAATTATGTATCTTCTTATGCTTTTGCACCTCTTGCGATTCTTATGATTACAACATCTGAAACATTGCCGCAAATTATGCAGATATTCACAGGAGTTGTAGCGGATTTTCAAAAGAATCGAATTGGAAAGTACTCTGTTTTGATGTTTGTTAAGTTTGTTCTGTACGCAACTGTAGCATTGATACTGGTCGGGACAAAATTTTCACTTGTTTCTGTTTTTCTTATTTGCCTCATCAATTTTGTATCGGATACGATTGGTTATTTTTCAAGTGCTATGATAACGCCTATTTATGTAAAAATTATTAACAATGATATGACATCTGCGTTAGGTTTTAAGCAAGCGACAGCAAATTTAGTTCGTGTCTTTGGTAATCTAAGCGGAGGCGCTTTGATTGGTTTTATCAATATTGGAATGTTTGCCGGTATGAACGCCTTAACTTTTTTATTTGCGTTTTTTGGTATCTTATTGATTAGAACAAATCTTGTTCGTTTTGAAGAACAGATTGAAATTACGCAAGCTTTAGACAGCAAAAATTTTTGGAAACATTTGCTGGATTCTTTAAAGATTTTAGGAAGCCTTGGAAATATTATTAAACTGATTGGGATTTTATCCATCAATCAAGCTGTCATAAATGTAACGATTCCTGTGACGACGCTTTTGTTAATAAAGTATCCTTTCGCTGGTTTAGAAACTGGTCAATCCATAGCTATCTTAACAACAGTTGAATTGCTCGGTATAGTGTGCGGTAATTTCCTAAGTGGCAATGTGATGAAAAAAATGTCAACAAAAACAAGTGTTTATCTTAGCCAAGTGATGGAATTCGTGATTTTAGTCGGATTTTTGAACAATAATTTTCTAGTTGTCTTACTTGCTGCTTTTGGCAATACATTTTCAATTGGAATACTAAGCCCTCGTCTTCAACAATCTGTTTTTAGATTAGTACCGGAGCAATCAATGGGTGCTGTACAGTCTGGGATTAGTATGCTCAGTATTGTTTTACCAGGAATTTTATCTATAGTACTTGTTGGGATAGCAAGTAGTCTGGGGATAGTATATGTTGCTGTATCATTAGGAGTTCTATTATTTTTAGGAATGTTTTTAGTTTATTCAATAAAGAATATTGCTGAATAGAAATTAAAGTGAGGCATCATTTAGACAATCTGTGACTTTCATCTATCAAATAAACATTCTGCTTTGGAAATGATTTGCAATCAATTACTAAAGTAGAATTTTTTTGGTAAAAATACCATTCAGGATTTTGATGAATTTTTTTGATAGAGATTTGATAGAATTAAAGGAGATACAAAATTAAATACAACCTTTCAATTGTTAGAAGAACAAAATTTAGCACAAATAACGGGCGGAAATCTAGCAAAAATCACTCCTGGCGGTGGTCCGGGTGCCCCTTATGGAACTCCCGGCATCTATATGGGATGGGGAAATTCTGGTGGTAACGGTGCTTGGGGCTAGGTTGGTCAGCTAGCACCTGCTTTTTCAAAGAAAAGACCATAATGTGATGTTATAAAAGATAGAGGGAGGATGCTCTATGTGGAAGAAGACAATAGGATATTATGTATGCATAGGCTGTATTTGCCTATCTTATTATTCTGGTTTAGGGCTTCTGTTTCATTTAGACTTCGTTAGAAGTTTATCAGATGCTTGGTATTATTTTTGGCTAGCAATTGCTACAGCTTGCCATGTGGCTTTATTGACTTTTGTCATTTATAAACATAAAGAAAAATTGATTATCGTTAAACCGCAATTCAAATGGTCTTATCTAGGTTATAGTGTAGCAGGTTTCGTTATGAATTTGCTGTGGAATGCATTGGCAACACCGATCCTTCCGCATGGACAAAATCAAAATGCCATCAATGAAGTTTTGCAATCAATAAGAGGTGCTGCTTTATTTTGGGGGATGTGGATTATTCTGGGTATTCTGACCCCCATTTGGGAAGAATTGATTTATCGAGGCGTTGTCATGACAGCCTTAAAGAGATTTCAAAGGTTCCGTTTGGATTTAGTCGTTTCTGCTAGTCTATTTAGTATGGGTCATATTGTGCAGTTTGGCTGGTCAACGACAGATTTTATTTTATATTTTGTTCCCGGGCTCATTTTAGGTTGGGTCTTTAGGAAAACAAATGGGATCTACTATAGCATGGCGACTCATGTTGCCTGGAATAGCTTTCTTGCTCTCTTATATACTCTTTCACAAAGATAGTTTCTCCCAGATATCTTTTTTTGATAAATATTTTAAAAATGTGTTGACTATGACCTTAGGTCAGGGTGTATAATCATCATTGTAAGGAGGAAATCATGTATCAAATCAAAGAAGCTGCGCAGCTTTCTGGTATTTCTGTTAAAACGTTGCATCACTACGATAAAATTGGACTGCTGATTCCGCAGAAGTCAGCCAATGGTTATCGAATTTATAGTGAGTCAGATTTGGAACGCCTGCAAATTATTTTATTTTACAAATATCTTGGATTTTCTTTAAAGGAAATAGCAGAGCTGCTAAGTCAGCAAGAGCAGGAATTATTGCCTCACTTGAACAAACAGTTGCAGTATTTGCAGCAGGAAAGGAAACATTTAGATACCTTGATTTCTACCTTACAAAAGACAATTCAAGCGCAAAAAGGAGAAAGAAAAATGACAACACAAGAAAAATTTGTTGGATTTACCTATCAAGATCATCAAAACTATCGCGACCAAGCTGTCGAAAAATATGGGCAAGCTGTTATAGATGAAGCGGCAAGTAGACAAGCAGGTCAAGAGGAGCAAGCAACGGAAGCCTTTAATCAAGTATTCCGAAATTTGGCAGAAAATCTACAAGTAGGTTTGAAAGTAGATGCAGCAGAAAATCAAGTGCAAGCAGCTAATCTTTTACAGGCTATCCGAACTTATGGTTTTGATTGCTCGTTGGAAGTTTTTGCTTCTATCGGAAAAGGCTATGTGGCAAATCTTGAGTTTAAAGAGAATATTGATAAATTTGGTTCAGGTACAGCTCAGTACGCTGCAGAAGTGATTGCGGCTTATGTTCGAACCAATGCGGAATAAATAGGCTAGGAATTTCCTAGCCTATTTTGTTCTACTTCAAGTCTATCCAATCTGGGAACTCACCAAGAACAGCGTTGACAAATTCTACATTTTCGAGTCGATTCATTTTATGATTCCTTTTGTTTGAGCTGAATAGTAAAATATGAGCAATCACTCATAATGCATACTCCCTGCCACCCAGCCGGTACAAAGAGCTACGGTGATGTTAAAACCGCCAGTATGAGCATTGATATCTAACACTTCACCAGCAAAATGTAGACCAGGTACGAGCTTGCTTTCTAAGGTTTTTGGATTGATTTCTTTGAGACTGACTCCGCCTTTTGTGACAAAGGACTTAGCAAGGGACATTTTACCAGTCACGGAGATTTTGAGAGCCTTGATGGACCGGATGAGTTGATTACGTTCTCTATCCGTTAGCTGTTTGACTTTTTCAGGAAAGCCTTGAACAAAAAATTCAGCCAAGCGTTCAGGGAGTGAGGCTTTCAAGGCATTCTTCAAGGATTTTTCCCGATTTTCTTCTAAAAAGTCTGCCAAATCCTGTTTACTCATCTGTGGCAGAAGATCTAGATAGATGGTTTCGCCGCCTTTGACAAAGCTAGACAAGCGCAGAGCTGCCGGACCGGATAGGCCAAAGTGGGTAAAGAGCAAGTCGTGAGTGATGACATGTTTATCGTAGCTGAGAGTGACGTCTTGAAGGGAAATTCCTTGTAAATCCTTGTGTGGGAAGTCAGTCAAAAGCGGGCTTTCAGCAGCTTCTAGCTCGGTAATCGTATGTTTGAAATGGCGAGCAATCTCATAGCCAAAGCCGGTAGAGCCAGTTGAAGGATAGGACTTGCCACCTGTTGTGACAATTAAGCGGTCGCAGCTCCACATGCATTTACTTGATTTGATGATAAAGCAATCTTCATTTTTCTTTACGGAAACCACTTCTGTCTGTGTTTTAATTGTAGCACCTAGCTCTTTCATTTTTTGTTCTAAGGCTTCAATAATCGTCCGAGACTTGTCTGTAGCTGGAAAAACACGACCGTGGTCTTCGACCTTGAGTTTGACACCATTCTCTGTAAAAAAGTTGATGATATCATAATTGTCAAATTGAGAGAAAACGCTGAAGAGGAAGCGACTATTGCCAGGAATGCCAGCCATGAGGTCATCCAAGTTACCGTTATTAGTCACATTGCAGCGACCGCCACCTGTTCCAGCTAGTTTTTTACCTAATTTTTTGTTTTTTTCAAGGAGCAGGGTTTTCTGTCCATAGAAAGAACTGGAAATGGCAGCCATCATACCGGCCGGACCACCTCCGATAACGATTGTATCAAAGTGTTTCATAGTATCTCTTTCTGTAGATAAATCTGTAAGGAATCTTTAAATTTCATTGTATCATAAATGCGGCGAAATTCCCTAAAATCCAGAGCAAATTTGACAGTTAAGCCTTGATATGATAAGATTTAGGTATCTATATCTAGAAATGTTTCAGAGGAAATTATGGCAATTGAAAAAACAGTCAGCGAGTTAGCCGAAATTTTAGGAATTAGCCGTCAGGCAATGAATAATCGAGTTAAAACTCTTGCACCCGAAGATACTGACAAAAATGAAAAAGGGGTCACTGTTGTAACGCGTAGCGGTTTGATAAAACTGGAGGAAATCTACAAAAAGACGATTTTTGAAGATGAACCAGTCAGCGAGGACGTGAAACAGCGTGAACTCATGGAAATTTTAGTAGATGAGAAAAATGCTGAAATCGTGCGCTTGTATGATCAGCTAAAAGCAAAAGATGTTCAATTGGCTAAAAAAGATGAGCAGTTGCGTGTGAAAGATGTTCAAATCGCTGAAAAGGATAAGCAATTAGATCAACAGCAACAACTGACTGCAAAGGCCATGAATGAACGTGAAACGTTGCTATTAGAATTAGACGAAGCTAAGGAAAAAGTACAAGCACAAGAACAAAAAGGCTTCTTTGCAAGATTATTTGGAAGATAATGAGAATCTCGGTTGAAGAAACTGGGATTTTTTTATAGAATGAAAAGTATGGTAAAGGAAGAACTAGCAAACAATATCAATATCCTTGGCTCTTTTTGTGGAAAACGCGATTTGCCAGAATTAACACAGTTAGCATTGAAAAAGAAATATCACTTGAAACAAGTTGATGTCATGGTTCTGTTTGGCGGAAGTATTTTGGCAGGTGGAGACGTTTTGGCGCAGGCTATGTTAGAGGGAATAGCAAAGACTTATATTATTGTCGGTGGGGCAGGACATACGACAGAGACTCTTCGGCAAGTGGTCGCAAAGGAATATCCGAAAATAGGAACCCAAACTTTTTCGGAGGCAGAAATTTTTAATGCTTATTTGAAAGAAAGGTATAATTTAACGGCTGATTACTTGGAATCTCACTCGACTAATTGTGGGAACAACATCACTTATTTGTTGGATTTGCTGAAAAGAGAGAAGATTGATTTTCATTCTATCATTCTTAGTCAAGATGCGACAATGCAGGCGCGTATGGAAGCGGGAATCAGGAACTATCTTTCTCCAGATACATGTATCATCAATTTTGCTACTTATCAGGCTGATGTAACCGTAAAGAATCAGAAGCTTGAATTTAAACAGTCTATTTACGGTATGTGGGAAATAGAGCATTATATCAGTCTGTTGATGGGAGAAATTCATCGTTTGTCAGATGATGAATCGGGCTATGGACCAAGGGGAAGAGGCTATATTTCGCACGTAGAAATTCCTATAGAGGTTAGAACTGCTTTTGAAACATTAAAGAAAAGTTATGGAGATTTGATTCGCATAGCAAATCCTCTCTATGCTTCTACTGATGAGATAGTTAAAGGAGAATGATGAAACAACGTTTAGACTTTCATAAGCTGTATTACAACCTTGATAAAATTTTATTTTTATTTTTTATCATTTTTATGGTAATGGAGTATCTCTGGTTACCTTTTAATTCCTGGGCTGCAGATTCTTTGCTGAGGCTGACAGGTTATCAATTTTTATCGTACAATAATGTCTTAGCGGTACTATCCAGCAATCTGCTGCTAACTCTAGCATTTATTGTATTATTTCTAGTGAACCTGCTAGTCGCTTATTTTCAGGTTGGTTTGCTCTTTTTAGGTGCTCATAATTTGCTGACTCAGCAGGGAAGTACACTTTTTGCATTCACTAAAAAAACAGTCTCTGATGGTTTTTCACTTTTAAAACAAGTTCGTCCCAGCAAAGTTGCATTTGTTTTATTGTACATTGGTTTGCTTTTTCCGTTCATTCGGAAAATCTTGAAAATTTATTATTTAAATAAAATTTTAATTCCGAATTTTATCGTGTCGTATTTACGAGATACTTACTTTTTAGCTGGAATTGGACTTGCTTTACTAGTATTGCTGATGCTGTTGATTGCTGTCCGTTTGATGTTTGCGTTGCCAAAAATTCTGATTGAAAATGTCTCTGTCAGAGAAGCGGTTCGATTTAGTTTGGAAAAAACACATAAGCGTTTGCTGTTCTATTCTTGGCACTTGTTTTGGATTGTTACCAAGAGTTTTCTACTCTTTTTCGCTATAACGATTCCATTATTGTGCCTTCAAACTTATACGGACGGTCAGTCCAATCAAACTGCGCTTATAGCCGGAGTTGTCAATTATGTGCTGATGAAAACGACTCACTATTTGATGTTGACCTATTTTTTAGTTAAATTTGTAGCTTTTTTGACAGAGAAAAGACTTTGTCACAGTGCACGCAGGAAGTTAGATCGACTCTATCGTTGGGTTGTTATGTCGATTGCTTTTTTAGCATTTGCAGCTGAGGGTTATAGCTATCTTCAGATTCCGTTGAGCAACAATCCTGCTGTGATTTCGCATCGTGGTGTTTCACAGGCAAACGGTGTCCAAAATACGATTCAATCGTTAGAGAAGACAGCCTTATTAAAGCCAGACTATATTGAAATGGACGTTCAAGAAACAAAGGATGGACAATTTGTCATGATGCATGATGCAAATTTATCTGCTTTGACTGGAGTCAACGCGAAGCCACAAGATTTGACGTTGACAGAATTAACAGCTTTGGATGTTACTGAAAATGGCTATCGTACAAAGATTTCGAGTTTTGATGCTTATTTAAAACGTGCTAATGAATTAGGTCAACGCTTGCTGATTGAAATAAAAACCAGTAAGAAAGATTCGCCTGATATGATGGATCGCTTTCTGAATAAATATGGGAACACCATTAAACAATATGGCCACCAAATGCATTCACTGGATTATAAAGTCATCAATAAAGTAGTTAAATATGATGCCAGCATTCCAACTTTTTTCATTCTTCCTTACAATACCATTTTCCCACGCACTAAGGCAAGTGGCTATACAATGGAGTACTCCACACTTGATGATAATTTTATTTTCAAGCTGTGGCAAACGGACAAGAAACTGTATGATTGGACGGTCAATGATGAAAATGCTATTTCAAAATCGTTGCGTTTAGGTGTAGATGGCATTATCACTGATGATGTGCAGTTAGTACAAACAGCTATTAAAGAATTGCAAAATAATCCTAAATACACCGACTTGCTAATCAATCAAGCTTTTGACTTTTTTAATTTTACATAAGACAAGCCCCTCTTAGTAATGAACTAGGAGGGGTTGGTTTTTTAGTGTATTTTAAAATGGTAACTTCCCTGCGAATGCACCTAATTTTTTCTTTGTTGCATTATCAATCTCATCAAGAGCTGCATTGATGGCTTGGGTTGTCATATCAGATAAAGTTTCTAAATCTTCTGGATCTACAACGGCTTCTTGAAAGTCAATTTTGACGATTTTTTTATCACCTGTAAGGGTTGCGACTACGAGATCTTGGGCAGATTTGCCAATAAATTCTGTCGCAGCTAGTTCTGCCTGTCCTTTTTCCATTTGTTTTTGTAGCTTTTGTGCTTGTTTCATCATTGATTGCATGTTCATCATTATTTGGGTTCTCCTTAATATTCAATAGTTATGATTTTATTTTAACACATCTGGTATATCTAGGCTAGATTTTTCTAAATCAATTGTTAAGTGATAGTCGGTATTATCACGGACAGTGTGTTCAAAGTCAGTAGTATAAAGGACAAGACGGAGTGTATCACCTGCTGCCATTTTATAGATAGTGGGTTGAAGTTCAAAAGAAAATTCTATCCATTGATCTGGTGTGGCTTCTTCGACTGTTAGCAAATCAGTGCGATTTTGAAGATTTAGGAAACCTTTGGTGATGACGCGATGTGGTGTTTCTTTGAAGGGTAATTCCATCAAATGTTCTAACATATAAAAGCGACCGTTATCCATAGCTTTTGGTGCAAGTACACTAGGTAGTGGAAGGAGCCGTTTAGCTTGACCAACATCCAGTAATTGTGCAGAAATCAAGCCTTTATCAGTACTGGATTTAAGGCGAAGGTTAAGTTTAACAGGGCCATTTAAGAATAAATCTTTTTCCAGTGTCACATTCACTGTCACTTGATTGAGTTTTCCGTCAAAAAGTTCATTTTTGAAAGTCTGATAAGTTTTGCTAAAACGGTCGTAGTCTTCTTGAGCATATTGGTTTGGGATAATTTGTGTGCCTTTACCTAAGTTGAAATGAGTGCCGTACTTCTGATCGCCAAATGTTTCTAAAGACAGCCAACTTTGAGCCTGACGATTGTCTTGCCAAATCACAGTTGGCAATTCAAACTGAGAATCGTATCCTAGCAATTTTTTGCTAAGAAGCGCATTCATGGACTCACGAAAGTCAATGGATTGCCAGTTATTCATATAGATATGGGCGCCATTGTGGAAGAAGAGGTGCTTTTTGATGTGTTCTGGTAGCGCGTGGAACATATTGTAGACATTCAGCGGCTTGACATTCCAATCTTGAGAGCCATGCGTAAAGACAACTTCAGCTTTGACTTTGTGCGCGTGAATCAGATAGTTCCTGTCATGCCAAAATTGATTATAATCACCCGTTTCGCGATCTAAATTTGCCTTTAATTCTGTTAGACGAGATTGGTATGCTGCATTGTGGCGGAGATTTTCACCAGCTAAGAGGTTGCGTGAGTAAGTTAATTCAGTCAAAGAGTCAAAATCTTCACCAGGATAGCCCCCAGGACTTGTCACCAAACCATTTTCACGATAATAATTGTACCAAGAAGAAATGCCAGCTTCAGCAATAATGACCTCAAGACCATCTACGCCAGTTGTAGCCAGCCCATTTGACAGAGTTCCGAGGTAAGAGATTCCTGTTGTAGCAACCTTTCCATTGGACCAAGTGGCTTTGATTTCTCGTTGTCTGGTATGGTCTGTGAAAGCACGACAGCGACCATTTAACCAATCAATAACATTTTTATAAGCCTCGATTTGATAATAATCTCCGCTCGTCATAAGACCGTCAGAGTCCTTTGTTCCCACACCTGATACATATAAATTAGCAAAACCACGAGGAAGAAGGTAGTCATTGAGTGTATAAGTTCCGATATGACCGAGTGTTTCTTCCGTTTGCTCAACTAATGTAGCTTGTCCTTGAGGTTCAACCAAGTGCAGTTCTGGGTCATGAACAGTAATTTTTCCAGTTTCTTTTTTAATCAAGTCCACATTCATGTTATACAGAGCTTTGTCGCTAGCCTTATCATTCGTTCCTTGATGATAGGGACTAGCAGTCATAACCGCAGGAATTTGTCCGTCAAAACGAGGACGAATGATACTGACCTTAATCAAATCAGGTAGACTATCCTTATCAGTATCCACGCGCGATTCTACATAAGCAACTTCACGGATAGCATTGTGACTGGTAAAAGTAGCTAAACTCTTTCCGTTGAAATAGTGATAGGTGTTATCTTCGGGGATCAAGCCGTCGCTGATGAGTTTGTCAATCAAAAGATTACCATTTTTGGTGCGCGTATTGAGCAACTGATAGAGATTTTCAAGTAGGTTTCCATAGATAATGGGGAAATTTACGTTCTTTCGGAACTTTTCTACATCGTCAAAGTCAACAAATGGCACAAATTCTAGCAATTGAAAAGCAATCGTATAAAAAATTTTTGCTGTCAATTTCTGATTGGACGTAAAAAAGCTGAGTAAGTCTGTTTTTGAATTGGCAACCAAAGATTTTAAGGCATAGTCTGTATTTTTATAATTAAAAAAAGTTTTACGTACAAAAGTCTCTAAATTTTCTTTATCAGAATACTCTTGGCGGAAAGAAAATCCAATGCTTTCCATTTCAGCTAGGATTTTTTCGCTTGTTTCTGGTGTATAACTATACTGGTTGTAACGCATATTTTTACTCCTTTTTTACATTTTGTCAAAAAATAACCTTTACATTATCCATTGTAACTGATAAAATAGGATTTGTCTAAAATTTTTTAATGAAAGAGGAGAACAAAAATGGACGTCACATGGATTGTGAAATATATTACAGAATTTCTTGGAACGGCAATTCTCATTATCTTGGGGAACGGAGCTGTTGCCAATGTTGAGTTAAAGGGTACGAAAGGTCATCAAAGTGGCTGGTTAGTCATTGCAGTTGGTTACGGTATGGGGGTTATGATTCCTGCTCTTATGTTTGGAAATGTATCAGGAAACCATATCAATCCTGCTTTCACACTAGGACTTGCGATTAGCGGTTACTTCCCTTGGGTGCAAGTCGCACCTTACATTATTGCACAGTTATTAGGAGCAATGTTTGGTCAAGCACTAGTAGTAGCAAGTCACCGCCCTTATTACTTACAAACAACCAATCCAAATGCTATTTTGGGTTCGTTCTCAACCATTGTGAATACAGATGATGGAAGCAAGCAATCACATGCTGCTTCTATGATAAATGGTTTTATCAATGAATTTATTGGATCGTTTGTGCTGTTCTTTGCGGCAATGGCGATGACCAAAAATTATTTTGGTGCAGAAGTTATCAAATACGCTGCAACTCGAGGAGTTGATGCAACACAACTTCAAGGAAAAGTTGCCATTGGATCCCACATCAATGCTGGTCTCGCTGTGGCTCATTTAGCGCTTGGTTTTCTTGTGATGGCATTGGTGACATCACTCGGTGGTCCTACAGGTCCAGGTCTGAACCCTGCACGTGACTTAGGCCCACGTATTCTTCACTTCCTTCTTCCGAAATCAGTTCTTGGTGAACATAAAGGAGATTCAAAATGGTGGTATGCTTGGGTACCAGTCGTATCTCCGATTCTTGCCGGTATTGTTGCTGTGGCACTTTACAAGTTGATTTATGGATAATCCGTAAAAATGAAGAACGGTTCTTGCGAGCCGTTTTTTGATGGGCAAGCGACAGATTGAGCTAAAAATGGGAAAGTGACTAGACGCTTACTGAGTGAAAATGTTGTACTGGCAGGTTAGAGATAACAAATGTAATGAGTTTGAGACCAAAATGTTTCAGCCTCTTACAATATATATTATTTTTACAACGAAACGCAGTGGTTGACTGGTAGTTCTAAATTCTTGCTGTGTGAAAAATGACAACAAAGTTAGTCATTATGCGGGAGTGAGAAGGCAAAATCGTTTTTTGCGAAATACCGATTTTGTCCTGCTCCCATCTTTTATTTGGGAGAGATGAGATGGAATTAGATAGATTAAGTGGCAGACGGACACTGTTATTCGGCATTTTGGCGATTCTTTTTGGAGTCATTATTATCGCAAATGGTGTTGATGTTACAAAATTCGCTCTAGATTTATTAGGTATCTACTTTATATTTGTCGGAGTTAGCAACCTCTTCTTTCGTTTTTTAGTCAAGAAGAATCGTATTAGTCTAAGCTCTGCTTTTTTTCATGTTCTTGTAGGACTGGTTGTTGGCTTTTTCAACCGTGCCAGTAATTTGCCGGTCAATATTATCATTATTATATTAGGTTGTTATCAGTTGTGTACGGCGGCAGTTTATGGTATTACTTATCTTCTTTATCGTCAAAATAAATTAAAAGGTGGTTTTCGCTATTTTTTTGATACCGTACTTTATGGAGGAATTGGTTTAACAACCATTTTTTCACCCAGTACAGATGGGCGTTTACAATTTTTGATCGTTGGTATTTACCTGATATTGTTAGGCTTTTCCAATGTTCGTGATGGTGCTTTTTTCAATACAGATTTGGAACAAAAACAGCTTTGGCGCCGTATTCGGATTAATCTGCCTGTCATTATTGCCGCCTTTTTTCCAGCAGAGCAATTGAATCGTTTCAATCATTTGTTGCAGGGTGAAAAACGAGGTCACCAAAAAGTTTACAGCCGTATTCAAAATGATCAAAAGTCGGTTGACTTAGAAGTGCTCGTTCATACATCGGATCAAAATCTTTTTGGGATGATTGGGCATGTTGATATTTGTTATCAAGGAAAAGTTATTTCTTATGGCAGTTATGATGTCTTTTCAGAGCGTTTATTTGGCACGATCGGAGATGGTGTTTTGTTTAAAGTGGATAAAGATGCTTATATTGAACTGTGTAAGCAAGAAAGCAAGAAAACCTTGTTTGGCTATGGTTTGTCTTTAACAGATGCACAAAAACGTGCTGTGGAGAAACGCTTGGCTGAAATTGATGAACTACTGGCAGTGTGGAATCCATCGGCTGAGTTAAAAAATAATGACCATACATATGCTTATAAATTGAAGCATGGATTAGGAGCTCAATTATATAAGTTTAAAACGAGTCAGTTTAAAACCTATTTTATCTTGTCTACTAATTGCTGCTTGCTTGCAGACAGTATTATTGGACAGGCTGGAACAGCTATTTTAGATATGCGTGGGATTATTACTCCGGGAACTTATCAATCTTATCTGCAATATGAATTTGAGTCAGCAAATGATTTGGTAGTGGCGCAAAATATTTATCAGTAATAGTACAATTTTTTCTATTTGAACATAAATATTTGTAAAATATACAAAAATTATTTAAAATAGAAAGGCTTGGAGGAAGTTATGCGTTCAACAAATAAAATTGTAAATATGATACCGGTATTGAAAATCAACAATCGGAAAAACAATCTAGCTTTTTATTGTCAAACATTGGGAATGAAAGACTTGCTAGAGGAAGGTGCTTTTGTCAGTCTTGGAGATCAAACAAAGGTTGAAAAATTACAGCTAGAAGAGTCACCTAGTATGCGCACTCGAAGAGTGGTGGGTGCGAAAAAATTAGCAAAAATCATTATCAAAGTAGCCAATCCACAGGAAATTGAAGCACTTTTAGCACGTGGCAACAAGATTGATACGCTGTATCAAGGGAAAAATGGTTATGCCTTTGAAGCAAGCTCTCCAGAAGGAGATAAGTTTTTATTGCATAGTGAGGAAGACTGGACGACTTTGGATAGAATGCTGATAGTCCCAGCATTTGAGCCGCTAGAGGATTTTATTGGACTTAGTCAATTTACCATAGAGCAAATTCAGATTAACGTTCTAGATGAGGAAAAGGCAGTCACTTTTTATCGGGAATGGCTAGAAAATCAGTCTATTCTAGCATTCTCACAAGCAGATGGGCCAGATTTGGTGACAGAGAGCAGTCAAACTTGGGACTTGGCAATGTTTAAATTTACCGTTGAACAGTTCGACGTAGCAGCTTTGCAAACCTTATTTCAAGGAAGAGAAAATTTTATACCTAAATCGGGTAAATTTTTCTTAACAAAAGATGACAGCCAGATTGAAGTTTGGATTGAAGCGGTATGAGTTTGAATAAGATTCTCTCAAAAGTCGAGCAGCAGATATTGCAGCAAATCTATCCTGGAGCTAGCTTAGCTTTATATGCTCATGGAAAGTGGCAAGAATACTATTTTGGTGAGAGCAATCCTGAACAGGGTGAGAAAACACGGGCGAGATTATTGTATGACTTGGCAAGCGTCAGCAAGGTTGTGGGTGTCGGAACGATACTTGCTTTCTTGGTGGATCAGCAAGCTGTTGATCTTAATCAGCCTTTGACGAATTACTACCCAGCTTTTCAGGATGATTCTGTCACGGTGAGGCAGCTAGCCACTCACACATCAGGGCTCGATCCTTTTATTCCCAATCGAGATGCACTCAATGCCACAGAATTAACGGATGCCTTGAATCATTTGACAGTACTAGACGACAAGAGTTTTCGTTATACAGATGTGAATTTCTTGTTGTTAGGGTTTATGTTGGAAGAAATCTTTGGTCAATCTTTGACTGGCATATTTAAGCAGAAGATTTTTCAACCATGGAATATGAGAAAAACAGTCTTTGGACCTGTCGCACAGGCAGTTCCGACTGTTCGTGGTGTGAAAGCAGGAATTGTACATGACCCAAAAGCGCGTGTATTGGGCAGACATGCAGGGAGTGCGGGTCTGTTTTCTACTGTTCAGGATTTAGAAATATTTTTGGAACATTATTTGCAGGATGATTTTGCAGCAGCTTTGCGGCAAAATTTTTCAAAAGAAACCGGTAAAGAGCGTAGCCTTGCCTGGGATTTAGATGGAGAATGGCTGCAGCACACAGGCTATACAGGAACGTTCATTATGTTTAATCGTGCGCAGCAGAAAGCAGTTATTTTTCTTTCCAATCGGACGTATGAGAAGGATGAACGTGAGCAGTGGATTTTAGAACGCAATAAGCTCATGGATGTTATAAAACAAGAACTGTAAAAATGAAGACAGTAAGAGTAAGAGCTGGGTTTCCTGCTCTTTTTCGCTGTTTTAGGAGTTGAAATAAATTAGTTTTTAATATAAAAGGAATTGGAAATTAACAATCGCTTTTTTCTCTGAATTATATTAAAATAATAGATGAAGTATGTGATATAGAGAGAAACTATGACGAAAAAAGTAGGTGTCGGTCGGGCACATAGTAAAATTATTTTGATAGGGGAACATGCTGTTGTATATGGTTACCCTGCGTTAGCCTTGCCTTTAAATAATATCGAAGTGACTTGTCGTATTCTACCGTCAAATCATACGTGGGTTTTATACGAGGAGGATACCCTCTCTATGGCGGTTTTTGCTTCTTTAGAATTTTTAGGGATACAAGAGGCTGATATTCGTTGCGAGATTGAATCAATGGTACCTGAAAAGCGGGGAATGGGTTCTTCTGCAGCAGTGAGCATTGCTGCGATTCGAGCTGTCTTTGACTATTATGAGCAAGATTTAGATAAAGAAACTCTTGAGATTTTAGCGAATCGAGCGGAGATGATTGCCCACATGAATCCGAGTGGATTGGATGCGAAGACTTGCTTGAGCGATCGTGCTATTAAATTTATCAAAAATGTTGGTTTTTCAGAGTTCGAGACGAATCTTGGAGCTTATCTTGTGATAGCAGATACAGGGATTTATGGGCATACACGCGAAGCGATTCAAAAGGTGGAAAGTATTGGAAGAAGGGCTTTGCCACATTTGCATCAGCTTGGTAAATTGACGAATGAAGTTGAAGCAGCGTTGAAAATTAAAGATTTAGAAGCAATTGGTATGGCTATGTCAGAAGCTCATCTAAGCCTAAAAAGTTTAGGTGTTAGTTGCTCAGAAGCAGATAAACTGGTTTCCATAGCGCAAGCAAATGGAGCAGTTGGTGCGAAAATGAGCGGTGGTGGTCTTGGCGGTTGCATCATTGCTCTAGTGGCTAACAAAGAAAAAGCTAGTTGGCTATCCCAGTTATTGAGAGAGAAAGGAGCGGTGCATACATGGATCGAAAGTCTGTAAACGTGCGGTCTTATGCTAATATTGCTATTATCAAATATTGGGGTAAGAAAGATACTGCTAAGATGATTCCTGCGACGAGCAGCATTTCTTTGACCTTGGAAAATATGTACACAGAAACGAGCTTATCAAGTTTGCCGGTCAGTGCCCAGTCAGATGAATTTTACATCAATGGTATTTTGCAAGATCAAATTGAACACAAAAAAATGAGTGAAATCATAGATCGTTTCCGTCCTGCAGGATCTGGGTTTGTGCGAATTGATACAAAAAATAATATGCCGACAGCAGCAGGGTTATCTTCTAGTTCAAGCGGTTTATCTGCCCTCGTTAAGGCATGCAATGAATTTTTTGGACTACACTTGTCCACAAAACAACTGGCGCAAAAAGCAAAATTAGCTTCTGGCTCGTCTTCGCGGAGTTTTTATGGTCCAATTTCGGCTTGGAACAAAGATAGTGGTGAAATTTATCCAGTAAAGACGGATTTGAAATTAGCCATGATTATGTTGGTCTTATATGATCAGAAAAAGCCCATTTCGAGTCGTGAAGGTATGAAACGGTGTGCAGAAACTTCAACAATATTTGATGATTGGGTGAGACAGTCAGAAGAAGATTACAAAGCTATGTTGATTTATCTTTCTAACAATCATTTTTCTAAAATTGGAGAACTAACAGAAAAAAATGCACTTGCCATGCATGCTACCACTCAGACTGCAAGCCCTCCTTTTTCTTATTTGACCGAGAAAAGTTATGAAGCAATGGATTTTGTTAAGCAATTACGAAGTGAGGGAGAGCGCTGCTATTTCACCATGGATGCAGGACCAAATGTAAAAGTTTTGTGTTTAGAAGAAGATTTGGAACATTTAGTACCAATATTTGCTGAAAAATATCATCTCATTGTTTCTAAAACGAAGGAATTACCAGATGACTAAGACAGTAAGAACATGTGGGAAATTATATTTAGCAGGAGAATATTCTGTCTTGACGGCGGGGCAAGGAGCGATTTTGAAACATATTCCTATCTACATGACTGGGAAAATTCATTTTGCTGAACAGTATCGCTTATTTTCAGATATGTTTGACCATGCTGTGGATCTGACACCTGATGATGATTACAGTCTCATTCAAGACACGGTTGCTGTCATGGATGAGTTTTTACAAAGTCAATCTATTTCATTAAGCCCTTTTTCTTTAACCATTACTGGAAAAATGGAACGAGATGGGAAAAAAATCGGTTTGGGGTCTAGTGGTAGCGTAGTGGTTGTGACGATAAGGGCGATAGCATCTTTGTTTGATGTGCCATTATCTGCGGATGAAACCTTTAAGTTGGCAGCCTATGTCCTCCTTAAACGGGGAGATAATGGTTCAATGGGGGATGTAGCTTGTATCGCCTATGAGGACTTGATTTATTACCAATCTTTTAATCGAAAAAAAATAGCAGAGCAGATCAATGAGCTTCCTTTAGAAAAGATAGTGACACAAGATTGGGGATACATTATTCGGACAATCCATCCACAGCTTCCATGTGATTTCCTCGTGGGCTGGACGAGAGAACCAGCTATTTCTAGCGTTCTCATCAATCAAGTCAAAGCAAAAATCTCATCAAGCTTTTTAACACAAACGCAAGAAGAAGTCCTTCGACTGGAGAAAGCGTTGCTTGTTGGTGAGAAAGAAATTGTGAAGCAAAGTCTAGAAAAAGTTAGTTGCCTCCTGCTGCAACTTAGCCCTGCTATTTATAATGAAAAATTGAGAGCTTTAAAAAGATCTAGTCAAGGATTGGACTGTGTGGCAAAGAGCAGCGGCGCTGGCGGTGGTGACTGTGGCATAGCCCTGTCTTTTGATTCCGAAGCCAGTCAAATCTTAGTGGAGCGTTGGCAAGCAGCAGGAATCGAGGTTTTACATAAGGAGAGGTGGGATAGATGAGCCAAAATCGTAAAGATGAACACATAAAGTACGCACTCAAGTACGAGTCGCCTTATAATAGTTTTGATGATATGGAGCTCATTCATTGCTCGCTTCCTAAGTATGATTTGGACGAGATTGATGTAACAACGCATTTTGCAGGTAGAGACTGGGAGTTTCCGTTTTACATCAATGCTATGACAGGTGGAAGCGAGAAGGGGAAAGACATCAATCAACGCTTGGCTCAAGTAGCGGAAGCGTGCGGTATTCTGTTTGTCACAGGATCTTACAGTGCTGCTTTGAATAATCCAGCGGACGATTCTTATACTGTAAACAAAGACAGGCCCAACCTGCTCCTTGCAACGAATATTGGGTTGGATAAGCCGTATGAGTTAGGTCAGCATGCAATCACAGCTCTTCATCCTCTTTTTTTGCAAGTGCACGTCAATCTCATGCAAGAATTGCTCATGCCAGAAGGAGAACGCTCCTTTAAAACTTGGCGAGCACATTTAAAAGACTATGCTGAAAAAAGCACAGTCCCAATCGTACTAAAAGAAGTTGGTTTTGGTATGGACTTAGCGACGATTCAAACGGCTTATGACTTGGGTATCCGAACAGTAGACCTTTCTGGACGTGGCGGAACGAGCTTCGCCTATATTGAAAACAGGCGTGGCGGCAATCGAGATTATCTCAATGATTGGGGGCAGTCTACTCTCCAAGCCTTATTGAATGCTCGGTCGATGATGGATAAAATGGACCTTCTTGTTAGCGGCGGAGTACGTCAGCCGCTTGATATGGTTAAGGCATTTGTTTTAGGCGCTAAAGCTGTTGGGCTTTCGCGCACGATGTTAGAATTAATCGAGAGGTATTCAGTAACCGAAGTCATTTCTATTATCAATAGTTGGAAGGAAGATATACGCTTGATTATGTGTGCACTTGCTTGTCAAAATTTGACGGAGTTAAGGCAAGTACCTTATCTTTTGTATGGACGTTTGCGAGAAGCACAAAATCAAATGAAAAAAGAAACCCGATGAGTTGTTCACTTATCGGATTCTTTTTTGCTTATGATTTTTGACGAAAGTCTTCTAAAATTTCTTGTGCTCTTTTGAGACTAAAATTTTTCTCGGAAATGAGTTGAGAAACCAAAGGAGAGATTTCTGTGTCTTGAGCTCCGGCTAAAAGAGCGAGAGATTTAGCTTGCAGTTTCATGTGACCCTGCTGAATGCCGGTACTGACCAGTGCTTTCAAAGCCGCAAAGTTTTGTGCTAAACCAATAGACGCAATGATACTGGCTAACTCTTTGGCGGTTGGTTGGTTTAGCAAGTCAAAGCTAACTTGCACCGTAGGATTGAGTCCGATGGAACCGCCTTTTGTAGCGATGGGAAGTGGAAGAGTAATCTCTCCGTAGAGTGTTTGAGTAGCTTCCTTGATGGACCAAGTCGTCAATCCTTGATAAGTTCCATTTCTGCTAGCATAGGCATGTGCGCCCGCTTCAATTGCCCGCCAGTCATTTCCTGTTGCCAGTACGACGGCGTCAATCCCATTGAAGATTCCTTTGTTGTGGGTGCTGGCGCGATAAGGATCTTGCTTGGCAAATTGGCTTGCTAACACTATTTTCTTAGCAATATCAAGGGCTTCTGACTTATTTCGGTCGAGAAAACGGATATCAATTTCACAGGTGGCAGTTACTAAGGCTTCCGTCGCATAATTTGATAAAATTGCCATCAAACTTTTACCACCAGATAACTCTTCTAATGGTGTTTTTAATGCTTCTAGCATGGTATTGAGGATATTGGCTCCCATAGCTTCTTGGGTGTCAACTGTTAGGTAGACGATTAGAAATTCAGCTTCACCATTTAGGTATTCCGCATGCAAATGGCGTGCCCCACCTCCACGTTTGACAATTGATGGATGGGCTTGATTTGCCAATTCTAGTAACTTTTGCTTCTTTTCCTGAATGTTGTTTATGGCATTTTTAATATCTGGCACATGATAGAGGGCAACTTGTCCAATCATTTGGCGATTGTGAATGGTTGTTTTGAAGCCTCCAGAACGTTTAATCATTTTTGCTGCAAAGCTGGCAGCCGCAACGACAGAAGGTTCTTCTGTTACAAAAGGAACTTGATAAACTTGTCCGTCTACCATGACATCGGGAACGAAAGCGTAAGGAAGGGCAAAGGTTCCGATGACATTTTCGCTCATTTGATCAGCCGTTGAAAGAGGAAGTGTGTGATTATATTCAAGGTTTGCTTGATTGTTTTCGGTTAGCAAGTGATAATCTTGCAGGAACTTTAATCGTTCTTGTAGCGATTTTTTAGAAAAACCTGTCCAACTTAACTTCATGTTATTTTTCCACCTTGATGTATCTACGTTGGTGCTCAACAATTTCTGCTAAAGCAAAGTCCTGGTTTTCATAGTTTGTAAAGCTAGCAGATCCGTTTTTATCCAGATTTGCTTCTTCAAAAAATAGTTTCTCATAATCTGGAATGCTTAACAGCGTGCGATTGTTGAGTATTTCCAGATGATTGGTTTGCAGTTGCTGCTTAAAGCCTGCTACGAGCTGACCACTAAAGATTTCTGACACAGCCCCGCTCCCATAGCTAAAAAGTGCAATCCGGTCACTTGCTTTAAGAGACGTACTATTTTCAAGCAGAGAAAGTAGACCTAAAAAGAGAGAGCCTGTGTAGATATTCCCAACCTTTTGGCTGTAAAGAATAGATTGCTCGAAATTCGCTTGTAGTTGCTCTTGCTGCTCAATTGGCAAACTCTTATCCATAATCTTTTTCAGCCCTTTTAAGGCTAGTTTGGGATAAGGCAGATGGAAGCAAACTGCTGCAAAATCTTTTAAGGACACTTGGTTGCGTTTTTGATATTCTATCCAAGTCGTTTCTAAACTATCCAAATATTGCTGAGTAGAATATAGACCATTGACAAACGGCGTTGTAGAATAATTTGGTCGCCAAAAGTCCATAATATCTCGCGTCTGAGCAACATTATCTTCATTAAAAATGAGAATCCGTGGGTTATTTGTGATGAGCATAGCCACTGCTCCAGCCCCTTGTGTTGGCTCTCCCGGTGTTTCAATACCGTACTTGGCAATGTCACTTGCAATGACCAATACTTTTGAACTAGGACGCTTTTCGACATGCAGCTTCGCATAATCCAGTGCGGCAGTAGCGCTATAGCAAGCCTCTTTCATTTCAAAGCTGCGTGCGAATGGCTGAATTCTGAGCAGACCATGAACAAAAACAGCGGAAGCCTTGCTTTGGTCAATTCCAGATTCGCTGGCTACGATAACCATGTCAATCTCATTTTTATCTTCTTCTGTCAAAATGGCTGCAGCAGCGCTTGCTCCCATCGTTACAATATCTTCTGTAACAGGAGCGACACTGAATTCCTTTACCAGAAGTCCCTTACTTAATTTTTCTGGCGCAATATTACGTGCCTCTGCTAAATCGACTAACTTTAATACATAATTGGCTGTTGCAAAGCCAATTTTATCAATTCCAATGTTCATCATTACCTCTATATATTTTTCGGTTTGATACCAAACTTATTCTATTCCATTTTATCATAATTAAAGTGGAAACTGAGAAAAAATCCTTCTTGCGAAAAGAAAGACTTGGGACATTTTCAGGAGTTATGTCGAATTATGAGGAGCGATGCTTTTGTAGATAATGGTATAGTCTGAGCACCACTGTGCCACTTGCCATTCCGATCGAAATCACTAAGGCCAGAATTACCACTAGTGTGGCATTTACCATAGCGTGGCTATAATTTCCGGTAACGAAAAAAGCGGTTGTACGATAGGAAAGGTAACCTGGAACCAAAGGAGCCAAAATGGCTAAGATAAAAACGACTGCGGGCGTTTTGTAGAGAATACTCAACACTTGACTAATGCAAGACCCAATAATAGCTGCGATGAACGTAGCAATGATGACATTTGTCGGACCTTTTAGTACATAATATAATAACCAGATAAACATTCCAAGAGCTCCCCCTGGAATGAGCATGCTTTTTTGAACATTTAAAACGATTAAGAACGTTACAATCGCAAGAAAACTTGCTGCAGCTTGTAGTAAGACAATCAATGGATTCACCTTTTATTTCATTAGGACGAGAGCTACGGAAGTGCCTGCTCCTAGCGCTAGGGTAATTAGCAATGTTTCAAAGATTTTGCTCATTCCAGAGTTGAGATGATTGGTCATTAAATCACGTACAGCATTGGTTAGAGCAATACCAGGAACAAAAGGCATGACAGCACCTGCGATGATTAAGTCAGCACTTGAAGGAAAGCCAGAATAGCGTGCCCAGATTTGTGCCAGCAGTCCAAAAACAAAAGCACCGGCAAAAGCTGTGACAAAGGGAATACGCACATATTTATTAACCAAAAGAGAAAAAGAAAAGCCAAAGAAGGTCGCAAGAGCAGCTCCGAGTGCATCATAGAGATTGCCACCAAACATGATGGAGAAAAAAGGGGCACTAATGGTCGCAGCAAGTGTTAGTTGCCTGTTTGTATATGGAGGTTTTTTCTTTTTTAGCTGAATCAGTTTCTTAAAAGCTTCTTCAAGACTGATCTTCCCACCAACTAGCTCACGTGACACTTGATTGACATCACATACTTTTTCAATATTATAGTTTGAATGAGTAATGCGTTTCATACGCGAAATATTGGTGTTTTCAATTGAAAAGAAAATGGCAACTGGCATTGCGAGTGCATTACAATCCATAATTCCTTGAGAATGAGCAATCCGAATCATGGTATCTTCAACCCGATAAATTTCAGAACCACTTTGAAGCAGAAGCGTACCTGCTAACATCAGGACATCAACAGTTAGATTAAATTTGTCTTCCCTTTCTACATCTCTTTTCTTCACCATTTTTACACCCTTTTCTTTTAACTAACAATATCTCTATTATAGCATAAAAAAGAAGAAAACCAGCTGGAATTTCCAACTGGTTTTTGAGAATAGAATTGAATTAGCTAAGGGCATCATCCATTGAGAGAACTTCGTGGAAGACACGTTGAGTCAATTCAGTTTTTTGTTCTTTAGTAAGGTATTTGGTATTGACACAGTAACCTGAGATACGAACGATAACATCTTCACCATTCATAATCTTGTCATAGACATCTTTAAGATCCATAACGTTCAAGTTGACGTGTTGTCCTCCATTTTCAAAGTAACCGTCAAGAATTGTGACCAAGTTATCCACTTGTTCTTCACGAGTTTTACCAAGAGCACGAGGTGAAACTTGTGTAGTGAGAGAGATACCATCTGCTGCATAGCCAAAGTCAAGGCTGGCTAGTGAGTTGAGGTTTTGCAACCAACCACCACGAGCTTTGTTAGATGGGTTCGCACCTGGTGAGAAAAATTCCAATTTAGATAAGTTCACTGAACCATCTTCGTTGAGGTATACCCCTTTG
Source organism: Streptococcus sp. AS20 (assembly GCF_000524255.1). Classification (NCBI taxonomy): domain Bacteria; kingdom Bacillati; phylum Bacillota; class Bacilli; order Lactobacillales; family Streptococcaceae; genus Streptococcus; species Streptococcus sp. AS20. The sequence goes on from NZ_JANS01000004.1 coordinate 58,170, forward strand.
TGGACCGGTGAGTTACCAGTTTGTTTAGAGTAAGCAACGTTAGACGTGATTGTAAGAAGTGATACAGTAGCTTCTGCGTTCTTGTAGAGTTTGTGGCTGCGCAGACGAGTAGTGTAAGCTTCAATCAACCATTCAGCCAATTCGTTTGAGCGAGGATCGTCTTCGCCCCAACGTGGGTATTCGCCAGTAGTTTCGTAGTCGTAGATATAACCATTTTCGTCACGGATTGGTTTGACCGTCGCATACTTAATAGCTGACAATGTATCAACTGTATTGGCAAATCCACAGATACCAAATCCCATATTAGCACGTTGATGGGTTGGCAAGAAAGCCATTTGAACAGCTTCGTAGTTGTACTTATCTGTCATGTAGTGAATGATATTCAATGCATCTACGTAAGTATCTGTCAACCAATCGAGCGATTTTTCAAAGTTTGCCTTAACAGTATCAAAGTCAAGGACTTCATCACGAATAGGTTCGATGTCAAATACCTTGTAATCTTTGTGAACATCATCGTAACCACCGTTAAGACCTGTAAGAAGAGCTTTTAACACGTTTACACGAGCACCGAAGTATTGGATGTTATGGCGTTGTTCTTCATTTTCTGGGTCAAGCGGAGACACACAGCATGAAATACAACTCATTTCACCATAGCCATCTTTCGCCATTGTTGTTACACCTTCGTATTGGATAGAAGAGTGCTTGTGGCTCATGTGCATGCAGTAATGACGGAATGCATATGGTAATTTATCTGTCCAAAGAACTGTTAAGTTTGGCTCTGGTGAGTTACCGATATTGTCAAGTGTATTCAAGAAACGGTAGTCCATTTTTGTCACACGGTGACGACCATCATTTCCCATACCTGCCATAGACGTTGTGATGAAGGTTGGGTCACCTGAGTAGAGTTGATCGTATGCTTTTGTACGAGCAAATTTTACAGTACGAAGTTTCAAGACGAAGTCATCAACAAATTCTTGGATTTCTGATTCTGTGAAAGTACCACGAGCAAGGTCGCGTTCTGCATAAATATCAAGAACGATTGGCACACGTCCAAGAGAAGTAGCAGCACCATTTACGACACGGCAGACAGCCATGAAAGCGATATTCACCCATTGAATAGCTTCTTTTACATTCATAGCAGGTCTGCGAACATCAAGACCATAAAGGTCACCTAGCCGAACAACTTCTTTCAATGATTGGTATTGAAGGTTGATTTCTTCGCGGAGACGGATTGTTTCTTCGTCAATTTCAGTTAAAGCATTCCAATCTTCAACTTTTTCTGCCATCAAGTAATCTGCACCGTAAAGAGCAAGACGTGCGTAAACACCAATGATACGTCCGCGTGAGTAAGCATCTGGCAAACCTGTAACAGTATGCGCATGGCGTGCACGGCGGATATTTGTTGTGTAAGCACGGAAAATACCGTCATTTACAGTTGTTACATATTTTGTAAAAATTTCATGCATTTTAGGATCTGGTTCATAGCCATGTTCCTTCAAAGCAGTTTCCGCCATACGGATACCACCTTTTGGCATGAAATTCAACTTAAACAATTCATCATTTTGGATACCATAAATCAATTCATTATCTTTGTCAATATATCCAGCTGGGATGTCAGCGATTGAAGTGGCGCGTGTATCCATTGGGAAACGCGTTTCTTCATAGTGTGCTTTTGTATCTTCAATGATTTTTTTAATGTGAAGAGAACGTTCAGTTGGTCCAGCTAAGAAACTTTCATCTCCATCATAAGGAGTGTAGTTTGCTTGTACAAAACGAGATACACTGGCTTTTTCTCGCCAATCTTCACCCTTGAAGCCTTCCCAGGCTTTGTCAAAAATATCTTGTGCTTCGACAACAGTTTTAACAACCATGTTTTTTCCTCTTGTATCTTTCTAGCAACAGAGAACTGTTACATTTATAAAGTAAGTATATCATATAGTAATCGTTTCCACAAATAGAATCTGGTTATAAAAGCACTTTCTTTTATAATACAGTTTTAAAAACAAGAAATAATTGTATTATATATTTGAAAAAGCACAAGCTATTTTCAAATATTATATAAAAATTGTATAATGAAAGAACAGAAGCAAGAAAGGAGTTGTGTTGATGTTAATCTTTCCTCTAATCAATGATACGTCTCGGAAAATTATTCACATTGATATGGATGCCTTTTTTGCCGCTATAGAAGAAAGAGATAATCCAGCACTAAAAGGTAAGCCAGTCATCATTGGAGCTGATCCCCGTTTGACAGGTGGACGAGGCGTTGTCTCGACTTGTAATTATGAAGCGCGAAAGTTCGGCGTGCATTCAGCAATGAGTTCCAAAGAAGCGTACGAACGTTGTCCGCAAGCGATTTTCATTTCGGGAAATTATGAGAAATATCAGGCGGTTAGCCAGCAAATTCGAGAAATTTTCAGGCGATATACAGATGTGATTGAGCCCATTAGTATTGATGAAGCCTATCTAGATGTGACCAAAAATAAGCTGAGAATGAAATCTGCTGTCAAGATAGCCAAGTTAATCCAGCACGAGATATGGACAGAGCTTCATTTGACCAGTTCTGCTGGTGTTTCCTATAACAAATTTTTGGCAAAAATGGCTAGTGACTATGAAAAGCCTCACGGGCTGACCGTGGTTTTGCCGGGAGAAGCAGAATCTTTTCTGTCTCAAATGGATGTTGCCAAATTTTACGGTGTTGGGAAAAAGACAGTAGCAAAGCTGCATGATATGGGTGTTTATACGGGGGAAGATTTGTTGAAAATTTCTGAGATGACCTTGATTGATTTGTTTGGGCGGTTTGGTTTTGACCTTTATCGCAAGGCAAGAGGCATCAGCAATTCACCAGTGAAAGTCAATCGTATTCGTAAGTCTATTGGTAAGGAAAGGACTTACGGAAAATTACTATATGACGAAGACGACATAAAAAAGGAATTGACACTTTTATCGCAAAAGGTTGCTCGTAGTTTAAAAAAACATGAAAAGTCTGGAAAGACGATTGTCCTGAAGATTCGTTATGCAGATTTTTCGACGTTGACAAAGAGGCAAAGTTTAGTGACCAGGACGCAAGATGCAGAGCAGATTGAGCGCATTGCACATGAGATTTATGATAGCTTAGATGAGCAAGCAAGAGGTGTACGCCTTTTGGGTGTGACAGTAACTGGATTTGGAATGTAAAATGAGGCTGAAACGAAAGTCTTCAGCCTCAAAAGATATGATGCAATAAATCAAGAGTGTAGTAGCTAATGGCTCAAAGTGATGCTTTGGGGTTGAAGTTAGGATTTGCGAAGTAAGTCCTTCTTCATTCACTTTTTTAGATCGGAAGAGGATTTTTGATGAACGCTTCGTTTTTGTCATTCACCAACTCAACAGTTTTCGGGTTGGTGAGCAATTCTGTGGGGGTGAGGTTAGGAATTAAAAATTTTCAAGTTTTAGTTCTGCCTCGCTCCTATTTTATATCATTCTCCAAAAATGTTCTGAATATCTTCATCCGTTATTCCAATCATGGGATTGATTTTCAAGAAATTTTCCTCAGTCAAGACATAGTTTTCCACAGTTGTTTCCAAATTATCCACAGAAGTGTGTATAACTTTTTCTACATTGAGAAAGTCTTCAAAGCGCTCTTTCAGATAGGTTTTACGTGTTGTCCCAGTATTTTGGACAGCAAAAGCAAAGGCAGACTTTTCCCCAAGAAGAATCAATTTGCTCTTGGCGCGGGTGATAGCAGTATAGATAAGATTGCGTTGCAGCATGCGGTGGCTGCTGGACGTAATCGGTAAAATGACGACTGGAAATTCACTGCCCTGAGATTTGTGGATACTCATAGCGTATGCCAGACGAATCTTGTACCATTCACTGCGTTGATAAACAATCTCATTGCCGTCGAAATTGATAGTCAGTTCGTCCTGCTTAGAGTCCGTATATTTTGCTGGTAGCAAATCGGTGATATAGCCTAAATCACCATTAAACACATTGCTTTCAGCATCGTTGACCAGATGAATAACCCGATCGTCTTGTCGATATTGACCATCAGTTGCTTCAAAGACGAGTTGTTTTTTTTCGGCAGGATTAATCAGATCTTGCATGAGTTTATTGATGTGGTCAATGCCGGCTTGTCCACGGTACATAGGAGCAAGCACCTGCACATCTTGAGCTGGAATACCGCTACGGATAGCGACTTCTACAATACGTTCAATCATCTGCGGAATATGTTCACTACGCGCTTCAAAATAAGAACGATCTGCTTTTTTTTCAGTAAAGTCGGGCGGTAAAACACCTTTTTGAATCTGACTAGCTAAGGTAACAATCGTGGAATCTTCGCCCTGCCGATAAATTTTTTCTAATTTGGTCTGTGGAAGGAGGGGAATTTTCAGCAAATCTGCTAACACTTGTCCAGGACTGACAGAGGGTAGCTGGTCGGCATCTCCGACAATGAGTAGCTTGCTATTGGAAGAGATATTGCTGAGTAGTTGATTGGCTAACCAAGTATCTACCATTGAAAATTCGTCCACAATAATAAAATCTGCGTCCAAATAATCGTCTAAATGACTGGTGTCATCGTCTCCTGTCATGCCTAAATGTCGATGAATCGTCGCGCTTGGCAGTCCTGTTAATTCATTCATGCGTCTAGCAGCGCGCCCAGTTGGAGCGGCTAAAAGGATAGGTAAATCTTGAGATTTGTGTAAATCCAGACCATGTAGCAGAGCGTAGACAGCAATAATTCCATTGATAACGGTCGTTTTTCCAGTTCCAGGACCACCTGTTAAGATGAAAATTTTATGCTGGATAGCATGACAAATGGCTTGCTTCTGGATAGCATCATAGGAAATAGCAAATTCTTCCTCAATGTGAGTAAGAGCAGCTTCGATTTTTTCCGGTTCATATTTATTTTGATTTTCCTTCTCCAGAATGCGTAAGAGATTGTTGCAGATTCCTTCTTCAGCAAAAAAGAGACTGTTTTCAAAAATCTTCGTATCGACATTTTGGACTTTATCTTCTTCAATCAAATGAGCTAGCTCATCTGCAACGGAATTTGGATCTAGTTCGATCTGTCGGGAGCTTTCCAGAAGTTCAATCGTATGTTCCAGAAGCTCTTTTGCTTCAAGATAGGTGTCGCCTTTTTCCATGGACTGGGTTAGAAGTGTGTGGAGTAATCCTGCACGGAAGCGCTCTGGAGCAGTACTTTCAATTCCTAAGCTTTGCGCCAGTTGGTCGGCAATTTTAAATCCTATTCCTTGAATATCTTCCACTAACTGATAAGGATAGTGTTCGACAATTTCGAGAGTCTCTTCTTTGTAAAAATCTTGAATCTGAAAGGCAAGTTTATTTGAAATGCCGTATTCAGATAGCTTTGCAAGGACTCGCTCGGTACCGTAGTTCTGTCTTAGTTTCATAATAAAGGCTTCGCGATTTTTAGCAGAAAGGCCTACAATATCATGTAATTTTTCGGGTTCGGCCAAGACCTTATCAATCGTGTTATCGCCGTAGAGATCCACGATTTTTTGTGCTGTTTTTACACCGATTCCTTTAAAATGGTCGCTTGAAAAATATTTGACCAAGCCTTTGCTGGTTGGTTTAGCACGCTCATAGCGTATTAGTTTGAGCTGTTCACCATATTTAGGGTGTTGCACGAGATTTCCCCAGAAAGTATAGTCTTCCCCCTCTATAATATCTGCCATAGTGCCGGTGACAATAATCTCAAAATCATCAAAATCCGCATCGGTGTCGTCAATATTTAGCAACAGAATCCGAAAAAAACTGCTGGGATTTTCAAAGATAATACGTTCGATGGTACCTGAAAAGTAAAATTCCATAATTTTCCTGTTTAATACTAAAAGAATGGGAATGGGACAAAAGTCAGTATTTCGTAAGAAGTTACTTTTGTCGTCCCGCCTTCACATAAGCAACTAGCTTATCCACCTTTCTTGCTTGACAAGGAGCTAGAATGATTAACCAACCGTTATGATTTGTCATCAAAAAGATATGGTAAAAGCCTGGAAACGGATGTTCCAGACTCAAATAATCAAAGCAAAATTCCTTGACTAGAAAGTGCCAATTCTATTCAAAGGCCAGAAGCGGAATTTTGCTTCACCTTGAAGTTGACTAGCTTTAAACGTTCCTACCTGACGGCTATCTTTTGAAACGAGACGATCATCTCCTAGAAGCAGGTATTCACCTTTTGGAACTTCAATGGTGAAGTTTGTGTTGCCATTGGCATCTTGCGTAAAGGACTTGGCTTTATCTGCTAAAGATTGGAAATAACTATTATAAGAATAGGTTGACTGCAATTTATCTTCTTTGAATCTTGCTATATAGTTTTTAAGGTAGGGTTCATTAGTCTTTTTACCATTTATATAAAGTTGGTCATTTTCATAACGGATAGTGTCTCCGGGAAGACCGATAACACGCTTGACAATTTGCTTGGTTTTTCCATCTTCGTCTTTTTCGCTTGCAACGACAATATCAAAGCGATTCACAGGGAGGTGTTTGACCACAAATAAATATTCTCCGTTAGCTAAAGTCGGATCCATTGAATGACCATCTACCTTGACAGGAACCCAAAAAAAGGCGCGTGATAAGAATAGGATCGTCATAAAGAGGATAAAAAATCCCCATTCTTTCATAAATTTTGAAAAAGTAGTTGATTTTGCTTGCATAACTTACCTTTCTAGAAGTTTTTTGGCTTTTTCAGTATTTTTAAAATGTAGTTTTGCGCTTGCTTCCAAACTCTTCATACCGTAGGTTTGAAGAAGCTGACTTGCGATTTTATCGGACTTTACTCCTGCTCCACTAGGTAATTCGTAGCCGAGCTCTTGACTTAAATTTTCAAGATTTTCTAAAAATAAGTCGCGTGCGATCATAGAACTGACTGCTACCGCTAGGTATTTGCCTTCGGCTTTTTCTTCTAACGTAATAGGGTTTGGAAAATGATTGCTTTCTCGCTGGAGATATTTTTGATAATTTTTGTCGCTGGTGAAAGCATCAATAACGATTTTTTGGGGCTGTACTCCTGTTTGTAGTAACAGATAAATAGCTTGATTGTGGAGAGCAACCTTGACAGAGACTGCATTATAGCCAGCAGCAATGACTTGGTTGTATTTTTTGGGAGACAGTAACAGAGCTTGGTGCTGAATCTTTTCCTTTAACAAAGGAACGATTTGCCTGATTTTCTGGTCTGTCAGGCTTTTAGAGTCATCAACTCCCAGCTTTCGTAGAAACCTATGCTGTTCTGGTGTGACAAAAGATGCCACAACAGCAAGTCCGCCGAAATAAGAACCGTTGCCGACTTCATCTGTCCCGATAAGAGGACAATTTTGCTGAGGAACTGTCGTTTCTTCTCTGGAAGCCTGATAGCCAAAAAATTGTGCTGCCTGCTCTGCTTTTTCTCCTTGGAAGAGGACTTTTCCTGAAGTGTAGATGGAGGCAGTTGCCTTATCAAGCTTAAAAAGGTAACGAATATAAGGATTTTTACTAGAAACAAGCTGTTCCTGGTATTGGGCAACAAAATTTTGAATTTGTTTCTCACTGGGTTGTAAGGTAATACTTTCCATATTGTTATTGTACCATAAAAGTGATAAATTTCTTTAAAAACTGACAAAATGGCTTCCTTTTGGTATAATATTTTGAGGTGATTTTATGGCAAACTTAAATCGATACAAATTTATTTTCGGAAAGAAAAGCGTAACCTTAACAACAGAACACGATAATTTATTCATGGAAGAGGTCGAAAAGGTTGCGACAGAAAAATATCACGCAATTAAAGAAAAGATGCCAATGGCTGATGATGAAACACTAGCTATTTTACTGGCAGTCAATAGCTTAGCGACACAATTGTCACGTGAAATTGAGTTTGATGACAAGGAGCAAGAGCTGGAAGAACTTCGTAAGAAAGTGCTAGAAGCCAACAAGCAAAAAGTTAGTGAGCAAGAGGAAACTGTATGATTTCGTTAGTGATTTTGCTGATTTTAGCTTGGAGTTTTTACATTGGCTACTCGCGCGGAATTGTACTACAAACTTATTATACTATTTCGGCGATCGTTTCAGCTATTATCGCAGGGCTACTATACCAATCTTTAGGTAAACAAATCAATCTTTTAGTACCTTATGCGAGTGCCCAGGAAGGGACATTTACGTATTTTTTCCCAAGTAGCCAATTGTTCCAGTTGGACAAGGTATTTTATGCTGGTCTGGCTTATCTCGTCATTTATACGATTGTGTATAGTGTAGCTCGTTTTATTGGAATTTTTATCCACTTGGTTCCAAATAAAAAAGCTAACGAGCGTTGGTACAATGTTGCTAGTGGTGTTTTAGCTCTTTGTGTTACCTTGTTTGGGATTCAAATGTTCCTAACCGTTTTGGCGACGATTCCCTTGCCAGTTGTTCAAAATCATCTCAATACAAGTAGTATAGCTCGTTTTATTATTAGTCACACACCGATTACTTCAGGAGTGTTAAAACAACTCTGGGTGACCAAAATCATTGGATAATACAAAGACTCAGTTGGTGGTGCTAGCTGAGTTTCTTTTTCATCGGGAAAGATAAGTATATGAATAGAAAAATTTTAGAAACATTAGAATTTGGGAAAATCAAGGCACTCTTTGAACCCTATCTGTTAACAGAACAAGGCCGTTTAGAGCTAGGACAGCTTTTTCCATCTAATAAACAGGAACGGTTGGAGACAGCATTTTTAGAAATGACGGACATGCAGCAGATTTTTGTGCAGCGTCCGCATTTCAGCTTGGCTGCGACTCAAGATATTACTGGACTGACCAAGCGTTTGGAGCTGGAAGGCGACTTAAACATTGAAGAATTTCTCGCTCTGAAGCGGGTTTTAACTGTCACGCAAGAATTGACTGATTTCTATGATGAGTTGGAAAATGTTGATTTGCAACGCTTGAACCGTCTTTTTGAAAAATTGCTGGCTTTTCCTAACCTGCAAGGATTGCTGCAAGCCATCAATGAGGGTGGATTTGTCGAAAGCTTTGCGAGTGACAATTTAGCTCGCATTCGCCGGAAAATTCAAGAAAATGAAGTTCAAGTGAGAGATATTTTGCAAGATATTCTCAAAACGAAGGGCGATATGTTGGTAGATCAAGTAGTAGCCAGTCGAAATGGTCGCAATGTTTTGCCAGTTAAGAATACATTTCGTAATCGGATTTCAGGCGTGGTACATGATATTTCTGCTAGTGGAAATACAGTATATATCGAGCCGAGGGCGGTAGTCAACCTCAATGAAGAAATCACCAATGCGCAGGCAGACGAGCGTCATGAGATTCTACGTATCTTGCAAGAGTTGTCCGACCGAATACGTCCTCATATTGCTGAAATTGCTAATAACGCTTGGATTATTGGGCATTTGGATCTAGTTCGGGCAAAAGTGTGTTTTATGCAGGAGAGAGGCGCGGTGGTGCCGATGCTGTCTGATAGTAAGGATATTCGCCTGCTCCATGTTACTCATCCCTTGATAGAAAATGCAGTGGCTAATGATTTGTACTTTGCGTCGGATTTAACGGAAATCGTCATTACTGGTCCTAACACAGGTGGGAAGACAATTATGCTGAAGACCTTGGGCTTGGCTCAGCTCATGGCGCAGTCTGGTCTGCCTATTTTGGCGGATAATGGTAGTCGAGTGGGGATTTTTGACCAAATTTTTGCCGACATCGGAGATGAGCAGTCTATTGAGCAGAGCTTATCGACTTTCTCTAGCCATATGACCAATATTGTTGCCATTTTAGAGCAGTCAGACGAAAATTCTTTGGTGCTTTTGGACGAGCTAGGAGCTGGAACCGATCCGCAGGAAGGCGCAGCTCTTGCAATGGCTATCCTTGAGGACTTGCGGCTGCGGCAGGTCAAGACAATGGCAACGACTCATTACCCGGAGCTTAAGGCCTATGGGATTGAAATGGCTGGCGTACAAAATGCTAGCATGGAGTTTGATACGGCAAGTCTAAGACCAACTTATCGCTTTATGCAGGGAGTGCCGGGCTGCTCCAATGCCTTTGAGATCGCAAGGCGTTTAGGTCTATCTGATAGAGTGGTCAAGGATGCTCAAGAATTGACCGATACGGACAGCGATGTTAATCGAATCATTGAGCGACTGGAGGAGCAAACGCTGGAAAGCCGCAAGCGCTTAGACAATATCCGTGAGGTTGAGCAGGAAAATCTCAAATTTAACCGAGCACTTAAAAAACTTTACAATGAGTTTAACCGAGAGAAAGAAACCGAGCTCAATAAGGCACGGTTGGAAGCTCAGGAAATTGTTGATCTGGCTTTGTCAGAGAGTGAGAGCATTCTCAAAAATCTCCATGATAAGTCCAGTCTTAAACCGCATGAGATTATCGAAGCCAAAAGCCAGCTGAAAAAATTAGCTCCGGAAACGGTGGACTTGTCACAGAATAAAGTGTTGAAACAAGCTAAAAAAGCACGGAAACCAAAGATGGGAGACGATATTCTGGTGATTAGCTACGGTCAGAGAGGGACACTTGTCAATCAGCTCAAGGACGGCCGCTGGGAAGCACAAGTTGGGCTCATCAAAATGACCTTGGAGGAAGCAGAGTTTAATCTGCTCAAATCTGAAAAAGAACAACCTAAGCGCAAGCAGGTCAATGTGGTGAAACGAATAACCACAAGCGGACCAAGAGCCCGACTGGATTTGCGAGGAAAACGTTATGAAGAAGCCATGCAAGAGCTGGATACCTTTATCGACCAAGCCCTGCTCAACAATATGGCACAGGTGGACATTATCCACGGAATTGGGACAGGCGTCATTCGCGAAGGCGTCACCAAATATCTCCGCCGTAACAAGCATGTCAAGAGTTTTGGCTATGCACCGCAAAATGCCGGAGGCAGCGGAGCAACGATTGTGGTGTTTAAGTAATAGAGAGTTGATGAACAAAGCAAGGCTGTTCAGGATAAAAAAAGAAAGATAGAAGAGAGGAAACATTTATGAGACAAAAAGGTATGCAAGATTCTTGTACGACGATTTTAGTTGGGAAAAAAGCGAGTTATGATGGTTCAACTATCGTTGCACGTACAGAAGATTCACAAAATGGTGTGTTTACGCCCAAGAAATTTATTGTTGTTAGCCCAGAAGATCAGCCGCGGCATTACAAATCTGTGCTGTCAACCTTTGAGATAGATTTACCGGACAATCCAGTCCGCTATACAGCAGTACCTGACGCCATTCCTAAGGACGGGATTTGGGGCGAAGCAGGCATCAATGTTTACAATGTAGCCATGAGCGAGACAGAGACGATTACCACGAATAGTCGAGTATTGGGGGCCGATCCTTTGGTGGCGACTGGTATCGGAGAAGAAGATATGCTGACCTTGGTGTTGCCTTATATCAAAACGGCGCGTGAGGGCGTGCTGCGCTTAGGAAAGATTCTTGAAGAATACGGCACCTATGAGTCAAATGGGATTGCTTTTTCTGATGTGGACGAAATCTGGTGGCTGGAGACAATCGGCGGACATCACTGGATGGCACGACGCGTGCCTGACGATGCCTATGTGACCAATCCAAACCAGCTAGGCCTTGATTATTTTGAATTTGATAACCCAGAGCATTTCCTCTGCCATCCAAATCTTAAAAGTTTTATCGAGGAAAATCATCTCAATCTTAATTACTCGAATGAGGGCTTCAATCCGCGCTATGCTTTTGGTAGCCAGAAGGACAAGGATCGCCATTACAATACACCGCGGGCTTGGGATATTCAGCGTTTTCTCAATCCGGAAATTGAGCAAGACCCACGCTCCTTTTTCCTTCCTTGGTGCCAAAAACCATACCGTAAAATCACGATTGAAGATGTCAAGTATGTTCTCAGCGGTCATTACCAAGACTCTCCTTATGATCCTTATGACTTAGAAGGTACATCTCACAGTCAGCGGACCTTCCGCACGATTGGGATCAACCGTACAAGTCAAACGTCGATCTTGCAGTTGAGACCCAATAAACCGCAAGAAACAACGGGCATTCAATGGTTGTCCTATGGTTCTATGCCTTACAATACGGCGGTGCCTTTCTTTACCCAAGTCTCTACAACACCAGCCTACTTTGCCAACACGACGGACAAGGTTTCGACGGATTCCTTCTACTGGACCAATCGCTTAATTGCTGCTTTGGCTGATGCTCATTTTTCTAGTCATCTGGGAGATTTGGATGATTACCAAGAAACAACCATGGCTCTGGGGCATGAAATGATTGGTCGAGTTGACCGATCTTTGGCAAATGGCGATCCAGTTGACTTTGAAGCAGAAAACCAGGCGATAAGTGATAAAGTACAAGAAGCAACTGACCAACTTCTAGATAAAATCCTCTTAGACGCTAGCAACTTGATGACGAATCATTTTTCTTTGAGTGACTAACTCTGCTCCGTAACACATTCTGTCACAATAGATGTTAATCTTAAGAACTTGCTGATTTATAAAAGACTATTTCTGGAATTATTGAATGCTAATCTGCTCCGTAGCAAATATTTTGCAAATTTCTCTTTTTAGTGTAGAATGTTGTCAAGAAATGAAATAGAGCGATGGCATCGGTCATCGTCAGAGGAGAACAATATGGTAACAGCAATTACAGATGCAAATTTTGCAGAAAAAACAAAAGACGGACTTGTCCTCATTGACTTTTGGGCAGCATGGTGTGGTCCTTGCCGCATGCAAACACCGATTTTAGAGAAATTAGCTGAAGAAGTGCATGAAGATGAATTGAAGATTTTCAAAATGGATGTGGATGCAAATCCAGCCACACCAGCTGAATTTGGGATTATGTCTATTCCAACACTTCTCTTTAAAAAAGATGGGCAAGTAGTGAAAAAACTGGTTGGCGTTCATTCAAAAGATCAGTTGAAAGCTATTGTAGCGGAATTGAGCTAATGATCCTATCAAAAGACAGCCTTACAATTTGTAAGGCTGTCTTTTTGTGATAAAAATAGAGGGGCACTGCCCCTCTACCTCTCTGCTAAGGCAGAGATATTAATGATTGCGTACTTTTTTGATAGCTTCTTTCAGCTGGCCGAAAGTTGTCGCTTCCTTACTGTTTAGGTCAAGCTCAGAAACTTTTCCATTTGCGTCAACAGTTTTACCTACTTTAGAAGAGATGTTTCCTTTAGAATAAGAGAAAGCAACACCAGTCGTTCCTTCTTCATCGCCAGGGACTTCTTCGGCAATGATTTTGTCGTTGTCATTCACCCCTGCAAAGAATTGATCGATTTGTTCTTGCGGTGCATGTTTATATTGTTCAACGAATTTTTGAACCGTATAATTTTCTTTTGTTGGCACCGTTTTAACTTGGTCATTTGCAGCAGCAGGGAAAGCTACGCTATAGCAAAGAATACCGAGTGTCAAAGCACTCACTGTTGATAAAGTGATTTTTGTTTTGATTTTCATGATAGGTACCTCGTGAATCTTATGTTTATAATTGTGTATGATGAAATTCCTTAGCCCATTGGTATCACCCCATTTCCATAAAATAAAGTGATGACGTCTTCTCACTTATATGGTAAGCTGTATAGCTTTTAAGGAAAATATAGAAGGAATCATATCATCCTCTAAATTTATTTAGATTCTAACTTTCTCCATTATGAGTAAGTTTCCCTTTTTTCCCTTAACATTTCTTTTTATTATACTAAACCCAGAATTTTTATATGCTTTTTGTGCTTGTAGGTTTTTTTCATTCACGGCTAAAATAATGTGATTTGTCTTTAAATTTAACGTTAAATCTATAAATTGAAAAATGTCTTTCAACGCTTTAGAACCATAGCCCTGATTTCTATAACGGTCATCAATTGAAAATCCTCTTATTAATGCATAATCATTTTGATAAAAACCATACTCTTGAGGGCCTGAACCCAAATGAAAACAAAAAAATCCAATTATTTTATTTTCTTCATTATTAAGAATTGCTACCGGATATCTATTGTGATCTAATCGATACTTATCAATGATATTTTGAGGAGAATCTGTATGGGAAATATCACTAAGTAAATAGTCTTTCAAGAAATGTTCATGCTTTGCTGGATTATACAACATTAATTTCATTATTTCTCCTTTGCTTTTTGCCTAACTTTTATATCTGGAATGGAAGAGTTCACATTATATATCTCTACTAAATATGATATCATAATCAAATAGATATGAGCTTTGATAAGTTTGAAACGCCTCTTTGAGCAGTACAAGGGGGCACACACCAAGCACTACGAGGAAGAAACAGCCCTCATTGACAGCTTGCTGGAAAAACTCAAAACAGCCCCATATAAGGAGCAGGTGGGGACTTTGGCGATTGGGAAATTTGTCGACAATCTGACGGAGAGCCACGCCGCTTTTGAGCAACTCTTTGCCTCCCGCTCACAAGAGAAGTTACAAAAAGTGAGCTATGATGTTAAACAATTGCGCAAAGAAGTGGCGACACCTTACCAACAGTTGGCAGACTATGTCGAAATTTTAAGTCAGGTCAAATCAGATGAGTTTTACCAAAATGTCCTTTCCGTACTCAACAACAGCCGCAAATACTATGCGGATATTCTTGCCCGCCGCAAGGGGAAAGTGCCTAAAGTAGAAGTGAACTAATTAAAAAATGAGGTTGGGATCTTCCCAACTTTTTTGTACTCGTAGATGAGGTGAAAGCCAGATAAATTATCCTTGACGACAGAGTACGTGCGCCGATAAGACTCGGATATGGTATAATAGAAATAAGTAGGAGGTAGCTATGCTATTTGCGAACAAGAATGTATTCTCTCGTTATTTTGAAAAACTCAACTGGTCTCATTTGGTAGATGATGTCTTTAGCAAGCTCGTTTCACTTTTGCTCTTGCTAGCTCTCTTTTACCTCGCTAAAAAGCTGGTACATGTACTCGTAAGAAAGATTATCTCCCCCTCATTGAAACTCTCTAGTCAAGACGAAGGGAGGCAAAAGACCCTCACTCGTTTGATGGAAAATTTGCTGAATTACACCCTTTACTTTCTCTTGATTTATTGGATATTAGCGATTTTAGGCTTGCCGGTGTCTAGTTTACTAGCAGGAGCTGGGATTGCTGGGGTGGCAATCGGGATGGGAGCGCAAGGCTTCTTGTCTGATTTAGTCAATGGTTTCTTTATTTTGTTGGAGCGGCAGTTGGATGTCGGAGACAGCGTTCGTCTGACTAATGGCTCGATTAAAATCGCAGGAACAGTTGTGAGTGTCGGAATTCGGACGACACAAGTGCGCGATGCAGATGGCACTTTGCATTACGTTCCTAATCGCAACATTACCGTCGTCAGTAATCTCTCACGCGGCAATATGCGAGCGCTCATTGATATTCCATTATACGCTCAGACGGATTTGGAGAAGGTCACTCGGATTATCCAGCAGGTCAATCAAGAATATGCGGGCGATCAAGTAGAAATTTTGCAGGAACCGACGATTTTAGGTCCGCAAGTTAGCGAAAATGGTCAATTTTATTTTCGTATTAGTATCACCGTCCAAAGTGGTAGCCAAAGCATCGTTTACCATCAATTTTACAGACTGTATCATGACGCTTTATTAAAGGAAGGAATTGATTTGCCAACGATTTATGCACCAGCGTAAGCAGAAAGGAGATTATTATGGAAGAACAAGTACCGCATGAAATAAAAACCCCTGCCGGTCACGTCTATCGCTTGAAACAGCCCCTGTATAAGCAGCCTTTGTTTTGGACGACCATCATTAGCTGTGTCATGCTTGTATTCATGACCCTCGTGGTGGCTGGTTTAAGTATTTTTAACTTTGCCTTTCTAGGGCATGGTGCTCGAACTGCAGTTTATCAAGATAGTTATAAACATCACCGTCTGGGAGACAGCGTGCGTTTTGAAAATGGAATAAAAATCACTGTTCAATACATTCATGTGGACTCCAAAGAGCGGATAAAAGGGCAAGCAACAGGAGCAATGATTACCGCCAAGGTCATTATCGAAAATACCTCTAGCGAATCTCTCCCTCTCAATGTCTATGACTTTGATTTACAAGACGAAATGGGAGAATCCTATGTCTTGGATGACGCTACTTTTGACACTGCCAACATAAAAGAGGAGCTTGCGGCGGGCGAAAAGGTGGAATGGAAGCTGATGTATGACGGTGAGGACGGCTCGCAGCAGCCCTATACTCTCGCTTATGACAATGTCAGGTGGGGAGAAACCAAAAGCGTGAAGTTTTAGAAATAGCGATTGATTGCTTATTTCAGCAGAAGAACAGTAAAAGGCTGTGGACAAACCTGTCCACAGCCTTTTGTCATGTATTCGTTTAAACAATTCCTTGGGCAATCATCGCATTGGCAATATTTTCAAAAGCAGCAATGTTTGCTCCGGCTAGATAATCGTTACCAAGATCGTAGTTTTCAGCGGTTGTCTTAGCGGTGTTGAAAATATTTGTCATGATGCTTTGGAGACGACTATCAACTTCCTCACGCGTCCATGAAAGACGGAGGCTATTTTGGCTCATTTCGAGTGCAGATACAGCAACTCCACCAGCATTGGCGGCTTTAGCAGGACCATAAAGGAGATTATGTTCTTTGTAAACGGCAATAGCATCCAAATTGCTTGGCATATTGGCACCTTCTGATACACAGCGAACTCCTTGAGCAACTAAGCGTTTTGCTGCTTCACCGTTGATTTCATTTTGAGTAGCACATGGCAGAGCAATGTCAAAGGAAGCTTCGTAAGTCCAGACAGAGCCCTCGTAGTAAGTGGCACTTGCTCTTTCGGCAGCGTATTCTGTCAGACGAGCACGGCGTTTTACTTTCACATCTACCAGAAGATCAAAGTCAATTCCGTCCTTGTCAATGATATAACCATTTGAATCAGACACAGAAATGACTTTGGCACCGAGTTCAGTTGCTTTTTGCACAGCATACTGAGCTACATTTCCAGCACCGGATACGACAACGGTCTTTCCGTCAAAACTTTCACCGTTTGCCTTGAGCATTTCTTGTGTATAGTAAACAAGTCCATAACCAGTTGCTTCTGGACGGATTAGAGAACCTCCAAATCTAAGTGGTTTACCCGTCAAGACACCGGCATCAAACTGACGTAGACGCTTGTATTGACCATACAGATAGCCAATCTCGCGTCCACCAACCCCAATGTCACCAGCAGGGACATCAAGAGAAGGACCGATGTATTTTTGCAATTCTGTCATGAAACTTTGGCAGAAACGCATGACTTCAGCGTCCGTCTTGCCTTTCGGATCAAAGTCAGAACCACCTTTACCACCGCCGATTGGTAGACCGGTCAAGACATTTTTAAAGATTTGTTCAAAACCGAGGAATTTCAAAATCCCTTGGTTGACTGTTGGGTGGAACCGAAGTCCGCCTTTATAGGGGCCAACTGCGGAATTGAATTGAACGCGATAACCGCGATTGACTTGCACCTTGCCGTTGCGATCAACCCAAGGGACGCGGAAACTAATCACACGTTCTGGCTCGGTAATGCGTGCCAGAATGTTTTCTTCAATGTATTCAGGATGTTTTTCAAAAACGGGCTCAAGTGTGTTTAAAAATTCTTCCACCGCTTGCAGAAATTCTGCTTCGTGAGCATTACGAGCTTTCACCAGTTCAAAAGTGTTTTGGATATATTCTTTAGCAGTTGTCATAGACTTCTCCTTAAATAAGATACGAAGACCGTGAAAAACAAAAGAAAAATAGGAAATATGACGAAGAAGCGATGCTTCAAGGAATATTTATCTTTTTTCTGAAGTTTTTAGGTCGAGTTCAATTACGCTGAACATGCTAGACTTTCGTCCGAGTTCGGTTGCAATAAGATACTAAGACCGTGAAAAACAAAAACATTCACATGACTATGTTTCTTAATATCCATGTCCGTAATTCACTATGCTCAAACGGTCATGGAAAAAATAGGTAGCCGAATAGAGATTGTTTTATATGATTAGTTAGATTTATCTCTTCTAGCTTTCAACAATCCTAGCTCCATCACAGAACGAGACTTTCGTCCAAATCAGTGTAGATTATCGTTTATTACGTGTGTCATTATAGCAGAAAAATTTTATACTGTAAAGAAAAAAGTTGAATTTTCTGAAAATTCCGACGGAGTTTGATGCCAGAATTTTGCGTATCAAAAATTTATTTGTTTATCCCGAACATTTTTTTCTTCTATTCTGTTCAAAGAGTCATATTTCTGCTTTTAGTGGTACAATAGAAAAAACTAAAGGAGTATTTCATGGTATCAACTCAAACACAAATTGCTGGTTTTTCTTTTGACAATTGCCTGATGAATGCAGCTGGTGTAGCGTGCATGACGATCGAAGAGCTGGAAGAGGTAAAAAATTCAGCTGCTGGAACCTTTGTGACTAAGACAGCTACTTTGCAAGCGAGAGTAGGAAATCCTGAACCTCGCTACCAAGATGTGCCGCTCGGCTCAATCAATTCAATGGGGTTACCAAATCATGGACTAGATTACTATCTGGATTACTTGTTAGATTTGCAAAAGATAGAACCCAATCGAACATTCTTTTTATCTCTTGTGGGGCTGTCACCAGAAGAAACTCACATTCTTTTGAAAAAGGTACAAGACAGTGATTTTAAAGGATTGACCGAGCTTAATCTGTCTTGTCCCAATGTTCCTGGCAAGCCACAAATTGCCTATGATTTTGAAATGACGGAAAAAATTTTGAGTGAAGTATTTGCCTATTTCACTAAACCGTTGGGGATTAAATTACCACCTTATTTTGATATTGCGCATTTTGATCAGGCAGCAGCGATTTTCAATAAATTACCACTTTGTTTTGTCAACTGTGTTAATTCGATTGGCAACGGGCTGTATATTGACGATGAAACAGTCGTCATTCGTCCGAAAAATGGGTTTGGTGGAATTGGTGGGAAGTACATCAAACCAACCGCATTGGCTAATGTTCATGCTTTTTACCAACGTTTGAAACCGGAAATTCAAATCATCGGTACCGGTGGTGTGCTGACCGGCCGAGATGCTTTTGAGCACATTCTTTGTGGAGCCAGTATGGTGCAAGTCGGAACGACGCTCCATAAAGAAGGCGTAGGAGCTTTTAATCGTATTACAAATGAGTTGAAAGCGATTATGGCAGAAAAAGGCTATGAAAGCATAGAAGATTTTCGTGGGAAATTGCATTATATAGAGTGAAAAAGCGTTTTCTACGTCTTTTTTCACATCATTCTCAAGAAAGTTCTAATCAAATCCTTATAATATTTTAGAGATTTATGAGAAAATAAGAACAAAGAAATGAGGTGTTTTTATGGCTGAAATTTATCTAGCAGGAGGCTGTTTTTGGGGGTTAGAAGAATATTTTTCTCGTATCAAAGGTGTGACTGCTACAACTGTCGGTTATGCCAATGGGCAGGTTGAGACGACAAACTATCAGCTGGTTAAGCAGACAGACCATGCGG
The DNA here is from genome assembly GCF_000524255.1 of Streptococcus sp. AS20. NCBI lineage: Bacteria > Bacillati > Bacillota > Bacilli > Lactobacillales > Streptococcaceae > Streptococcus > Streptococcus sp. AS20. Next base: position 77,549 of record NZ_JANS01000004.1, read on the forward strand.
AAACGGTTCATGTGACTTATGATGAAAATCTGGTTAGCTTGCGAGAAATTCTGCTCTACTATTTCCGTGTGATTGATCCGCTGTCTATCGATAAGCAAGGAAACGATGTTGGCCGTCAATACCGCACAGGGATTTATTATACAAATGACACGGATATGTCAGTCATCAATGAAGTCGTGAAAGAGCAAGAGCGGCAATGCGGTCAGGAGATTGCAGTAGAAGTAGAACCACTGCGTCATTATGTATTGGCAGAGGACTATCATCAAGATTACCTCAAGAAAAATCCCAGTGGCTATTGTCATATCAATGTTAATGACGCTTACCAACCTTTAGTAGATCCGAAACAATATGTGAAACCGAGTGAGCCAACTTTAAAGGAAACATTGTCTGAAGAAGCTTATCAGGTCACCCAACATGCTGCAACTGAACGACCATTCCAAAATGAGTATTTTGCAACTTTTGAAGAAGGCATTTATGTAGATGTGACAACAGGAGAACCACTGTTCTTTGCCGGTGATAAATTTGATTCGGGTTGTGGTTGGCCGAGTTTTACAAGACCAATTGCCAAAGATGTGATTAAGTATTATCAAGATAAAAGTCACGGTATGGAGCGAATCGAGGTACGTTCTCGCTCTGGAAATGCGCATTTGGGGCATGTCTTCACAGATGGTCCTCAAGACCAAGGCGGACTGCGCTACTGTATCAATTCGGCAGCACTACGCTTTATCAAAAAAGAAGAAATGGAAGCAGCAGGATATGGCTACTTACTTTCACATATGAAGTAACGTGGGACAAACTGCCATTAGAATAAAAAAGAAGGACTGGGCAAAAAGCTTAGTCCTTTCATCTTTTATAAGTATGATTGAAATAATTTGTTATAAATATAAAAATCAGGAAATGATAAAAACATATCATTTCCTGATTTTTTACTTAAACACTCAGCAATTCCTTTTGCAGACAAAGCGCAACGCCAGCTGTTGCACCAGTGAAGTCATTGTAGGGCTCGATAATGAGTTCAGGCAAGTCTTTGAAGAGTAGTTTTGGTTGTTGTGAGATTTCTTGATAGAAAGCTGCAATGACTTTGTCATCAATCAAGATGGGACTGTGCAGATAAATTTTCTTTGCATCAATCATCATGCTAAGGTTTAGCAGGGATTGTGCCAAATACTTAAATGCCAAATGCAGGAGATTGAGAATAGCTTGGTCTCCTAAGTTATATGCTGTGAGGATAGTTTGAATCGTGATCTCTTCTTTATCTGTGACAAGTGATTTTAAATGTGTCAACTCGGCAGTTTCAAAGATGATTTTTGCTTTTTTTATCAGCCAGCTTTCACTAGCGTAAGTCTGCAAACAGCCTCTGCGTCCACAACCACAGACTTCTCCGTCAGGACAAACGACGGTATGACCAATTTCGCCGATGACAATATTGCTTTTGCCGTAGATTTTGCCATTGTACATATAAGAGCAGTGCATACCCCGTGCAAAATGAAAATAGATAAAATTCTCATCTAGTTGGTAAGCAGAAAAAAGGCGCTTTGCTAGTGCCATGCAATTGACATTATTAGAAAAGTAAATTGGAAAAGAAAACTCGTTTTTAATCTTCGCTAGATCAAATTGTTTCCATGTTTGATTGTTTGTTGTAATCAAATCATTGTGCAGATAGCGACCTGGAATGGCTACTCCTACAGCTTGAATTGTATAGGAATTGTTCCGAAAAATGAATTGTTCAAGTAAATGACAAAACAAATCAGCGCCTTCTGCTAGAATTTTTTCCGAGGTGACGGTTGCTTTATCTTTATCAATCACATTTCCTGTATTATCACTCAACACAAAAGAAAAGTATTTTTCTGATAGTTCGCAGCCGATGAAATAAGAGTGCTGTTTTTTAATACCCAAGAGGATTTTCTTGCGTCCGACTTTTGTGTGTTCTTCATCTTCCCCCAGCTCATACAGCAGGTTTTCTTGGATCAAACTTCCTGTAATCGCACTAACTGTAGCAGGAGTAATGCCCGTCTCTTTTGAAATATCAATGCGAGAAATTGGCCCCTTGGCGTAAATTTTATCTAAAATAATTGTTCGTAACTCAGCTTGTTTTTTCGTTTGATTCATTATCTACCATCCTTCCCTGCATCTATTATATATTGATTATAAAAAATTATCAAATACAAGTGAAAACGCTTGACTTTTTGGGGTAATTGTTTTAAAATATAATTAAAAAGCGAGATAAAGTTGATTTTGTCTGCTATTTAATAATATATTATAATCAAAGGAGATTGTAAAGATGGACAAATTTTTACAAGCAAAACTAATGCCTATTGCTATTAAGTTGGGGAACAATAAAGGCTTAGTAGCAATTCGAGACGGCATTACGCTTGCGGTACCATTACTGTTGATTGGTTCTTTGTTTATGGTCATTGCTAGTTTTCCTGTTCCAGGATGGGAAGCTTATTTGACAAAAATTGGGGTTTCTGCCTATCTATGGAAAGGCGTGGATAGTAGTTTTGGTCTGATTGGTTTGGTAGCCAGTTTTGGAATTGCCTACTATATGAGCCGTCAATACAAAGTGGATGGGATTCCTTCTGGGATTATCTCGCTTGCTGCCTTTATCACAGTGACACCATTCCTTGCTACTAAAACAGGAAACGGTGTTCCCACAGCATTTTTAGCTTCACAAGGTCTTTTTGTAGCAATCATTCTTGGTTTAGTGAATGGTTATATCTATCAATGGTTCATCAATCATAATGTCCAAATTAAAATGCCTGATGGTGTTCCACCGGCAGTTTCAAAAAGTTTCAGCGCCATTATTCCAGGTGCAGTGATTATCACAGGCTGGTTGTTGGTTTATGCCCTTTTAGCAAGTTTAAAACTACCAAATTTGCATGCGGTAGCTCAAACTGTTTTAGGAAAACCGCTAGGTCTACTAGGTAATAATTTATTTGGTTTGATGATTCTAGTTGCTTTAAATAGTTCATTCTGGTTTGTTGGACTTCATGGAGGAAATGTTGTCAATGCGGTTATGAAACCATTGTGGCTTTCGAATCTCGATGCCAATAAAGTTGCTTATCAAGCAGGGGAAAAACTACCACATATCTTTACCAGTGTCTTTATGGATAATTTTGTCTTCATTGGCGGTGGCGGCGCAACTATTGGCTTGGTATTAGCGATTGGTTATTTGGCGAAAAAGAGAAAATCAAGCAAACAAATCAAAACACTGGCACCTATTACAGTGGTTCCAGGTTTGTTCAATATCAATGAGCCAACGATGTTTGGTGTTCCAATTGTCTTAAATATCTTGCTTCTGTTCCCATTCATTTTGGCACCGATTGCGAATCTCATCGTTGCATGGTCATCCATGGCAAGTGGTCTTGTACCGTTAACATATACTGACCCAGGTTGGACAACTCCTCCGATTATTAGTGGTTTGCTGGCAACGGGAAGTTTTAAAGCGTCTATTTTACAAGCTGTTCTTATTGTGATTGATATTTTAATCTATATTCCATTTGTAATTACTATTGAAAAACGCTTTAAAGCAGAAGAAAATCAGTAGGGAGATGAGAATATGAAACGATTAATTAGTGCAAATCCTTCGGAAATTTTGAATATGACAGCCCAAGAGCTCAAGCAAAGCATTCAAGCGAGTGAAGGGCGAGTTGTTTTATCCGAAAATGTTGTCATTCGTGAAACCTTTGTCGGAGATATCACCAATGCTGAAATTGCAAGAGCCTTCGGCGCAGATATGATTTTACTGAATTGTTTAGATGTTTTCCAACCAGAAATATTTGGCTTAGATTGTAAAAAAGAGCAAATTGTTCACGAATTGCATCGCTTGGTGGGAGCTCCGATTGGAGTGAATTTAGAACCTGTTGATTTGGAAGCTGATATGTTGGAAGAAGTACAAGTGATTGCTGCCGGTCGGCAAGCTAGTCAGGCTTCTTTTGAACAAATTGAAAAATTAGGTTTTGATTTTGTTTGTTTGACAGGTAATCCAGGAACAGGAGTTAGCAATAAAGAAATTATTGATGCAGTAAAATTAGCTAAGCAGCATTTTTCAGGTTTGATTATAGCTGGAAAAATGCACGGTGCAGGAGTATCCGAGCCGGTTGCAGACATTCAGATAGCTGAACAATTATTAGAAGCTGGTGCAGATGTGATTTTGGTACCAGCGGTTGGTACAGTTCCTGCTTTCAGTGATGAAGAAATGAGAGCTGTCGTAGATCTAGTACATAGTAAAAGAGGTTTAGTCTTAAGCGCTATTGGCACTAGCCAAGAGACGTCAGATATTGAAACAATTAAACAAATCGCACTTCGTAATAAAATTTGTGGTGTTGATATTCAACATATTGGGGATGCAGGCTATGGTGGTTTGGCAGTAGTGGATAATATTTATGCACTGAGCAATACTATTCGTGGCGTTCGACATACTGTGTCACGTTTAGCAAGATCCGTTAATCGGTAGAAAAGATCGTTGACTTTAATGAATAGAAAGGAACAATTATGACTAAAGTTACCATTATGTTGGCATGTGCTGCGGGTATGAGTACCAGCTTGCTTGTTACAAAAATGCAAGCTGCAGCTGATGAAAAAGGATTAGATGCAGAAATTTTTGCGGTTCCAGCACCAGAAGTAGACGATATTCTTTCAGAAAAGAAAGTAGATGTTTTGTTATTAGGTCCACAGGTGCGCTATCTTTTAGATCAATTCACAGAAAAGTTAGCTCAAAAGAATATCCCAGTTGGAGTTATCCCAATGGTGGATTATGGCATGATGAACGGTTCAAAGGTGCTAGCGTTAGCTGAGGAACTGATCGGAGGCTAGAAGATTGATATGGAAAATTCAAATTTAGAAAGTATCATGTCCCTCATTATGTATGGTGGCGAGGCGAAGAGCAATGCTTTTGAAGCGATTCAAAAAGCTAAGAACGGTCTCTTTGAAGAAGCACATGAAAAGTTAAAAGCAGCAGATGAGGCATTAGTTTTAGCACACAAGTCACAGACAGTGATGTTGACACAAGAAGCTCAAGGTGAAAAAATTGAGCTCAGTCTTTTGATGGTGCATGCTCAAGATCACTTGATGACGAGCTTAACGTTTATTGATTTAGCAAAAGAAGTTGTTGCAGTGTATGAACGACTAAATCAAATGGTTAAATAATCTAATAATATTCTCTTTAAGAACTTTGATAGGTTGAACGACTTGTCAAAGTTTTTTAATATCCTTAACAGACGATTATTTTATTTATCACCTGATAATTATTTAAAAAAAGTTTTAGAAACCGCTCGCAAATCTCAAAATTTGTGCTATGCTTAATTCATGGATTGTTACTGGTCATGCAGGCAAAACCTAGACAAATACGAGATATGAAGTAGGGGAACTGCTTTCTATTTGGTGTATGTTTAGGTTTTTTTGTTACAGTTTTCTATATTTATATGTGTAACAAATGGCTGGCCTAAAAATTAAAGGAGGCCTATTATGGAAAAAGATTATACGAACTTAGCTCAGGACATTCTCAATCACGTCGGAGGCTGTGATAAGTTAGCAGTGTTAAGCACTGTGTAACCCGTTTACGCTTTACTCTAAAAGGTGAGAGCAAGTCAGATACTGACTATCTTATGGCGCGTGATAGTGTAATGACCGTAGTGAAGGCTGGAGGTCAGTATCAGGTTGTGATTGGAAATCATGTCCCTGATGTTTATGCAGCGGTATTGGCAGTCGGTGGTGTGCAGGGGCAGGGTGCAGGTACTGTGGAAGCACATGAAGAAGCGGTGAAGAAAAATCCACTCGATGCCTTTATTGACTTTCAACCCTTCCTTGGTCCTTTAGCGGCAACTGGGATTATTAAAGGTGTGGTCGCTATCCTGACCGCAACCTTAGGCTGGACAGCAAAGAACAATGGTGTTGCACTTGTCTTGACAGCAGCAGGTGACGGATTCTTCCAATTCTTACCGATTATGATTGCTCTCAATGCTGCTCGTAAGTTCAAAATGAATGACTTCACTGCATTAGCAATTGCAGCAGCTCTAGTCTATCCGAACTTGGAAGCTAGTATGACAGCTTTGGGGAAAGTTGGAGCAGTAAACTTCTTTAGTATTCCATTGGGCTTGCCGACAGGAGACTATCTGTCAACGGTTATTCCTGCTATTTTGGCAGTTTGGGTAGCATCTCACATCGAGATATTCATGAAAAAAATCACGCCAGACTTTGTCAAAGTGTTCATGGTTCCATTCGTGACTCTTATGATTGCAGTATCTTTGACCTTCTTACTTGTGGGACCAATCGCTAATACAGCTTCTAGCTTGATTGGTTCCGGTTTGACAGCTATTCAAGGTTTCAGACTGATTCTTTATGGTGTGCTGCTGGGTGTTCAGTTACGACTCCTATCATTGTTACCAATATAGCTAATTATAAGGCAGTTGAAGCGCTAGCTCATGGTGATGTACGGATAGGCGATGCATTATTAAAAGCAAGTAAATAATTTAAGAAAAAGGACAAGTATTTATACAGTTTCAAACAGTTGGTCGAAAAATCTAATTTAAGAACAGTATAATCTGCTTCGTCCTTTTTATTATTTCTAAATTCCTGCGTCATGTTCGCTTCTTTATGCTACAATGTAGATAAAGGAGAATAGAACATGAAAAGAATGGAACGAAAAATACAGTCAGCGACCAATTGGCAGTTTATTTTAGGCTTGCTTTGCGCCGTGTTTGTAGCAGCAAGTGTGATTTTAGTAGCTGAAAAAATAAACGATAGCATTACGATTAAGGGAAAGTCGGCAAAAACAGGTGTTGTACAAAAGAAAAAAATGTCTTCTTCCTCAAATGGTGTACAGACGGCTCGTATCATGGCAAACGGAGATCTGCTATATCATGATCTTCTATATATGAGCGCCTTACAGTCAGATGGGACGTATGATTTCACAGAAAATTATCAATATGTCAAACCTTGGCTGAAAAAGGCGGACTTGGTATTAGGAGATTTCGAGGGGACTATCCGACCAAATTATCCTTTGGCGGGTTACCCACTGTTCAATGCGCCAGAGTCGGTGGTGTCAGCTATCAAAGATGCTGGTTATCAAGTTGTGGATTTGGCACACAATCACATTTTGGATTCTCAATTGGAAGGTGTTTTTTCAACGGCAAAAGCATTTGAGCAGCAAGGAATTACACCGATTGGGATTTATACACATAAAAATAGGGATAAAGCCTCACTTGTGATTAAAAAAGTGAATGGGATTAAAATTGCGCTCTTAGCTTATTCCTATGGGTTTAACGGCTTGGAGGAAAATATCTCTCATGCAGACTACAATCATCATTTGTCGGATTTAAATGAAGAAAAGATGAAAAAAGAAATTAAGCAAGCCGAAAAAGAAGCTGATATAACCGTTGTCATGCCTCAGATGGGGGTTGAATATCAATTGGAACCGACACAGGAACAAAAAACTCTTTATCATAAGATGATTGAGTGGGGAGCGGATATTATTTTCGGCGGGCATCCGCATGTTGTTGAACCATCAGAGGTCGTCAAACAAAATGGGCAAAAGAAATTCATTATCTATTCTATGGGAAATTTTATCTCCAATCAGCGAATCGAGACAATGGACGGTGTGGAAAATAAGAAATGGACAGAACGCGGCGTGCTCATGGACGTGACGGTTGAAAAATCAAAGAAAGGGACGATTATCAAGGATGTACAGGCACATCCGAGTTGGGTGAGTCGTGTGGCGAAAGGGACGTATTCACCGGAAGGCTATCCTCTCTACACCTACCAGACCTATATTTTAGAAGATTTCATTGAAGGTGGAAAATACCGTAATCAATTAGACCAAGCCACCAAAGAACGAATCGACACAGCTTATCAGGAAATGAATGAGCATGTAAATTTGAAATGGAGCAAATGAGTTTCGATTAAAATAAAAAGCGCTTAAAAGAGTCTTGCAGCAGACAATGTTTAAGCGTTTTTTAGATATTCAAAATGGCTTTAGTTTAACCGGGCAGAAAATTGTTTTCCTAACCAAAGTGCAAAAAATAGATTGCTGATAACGATGAGAACGCCAATGAGACTGAAAACAAGAAGTTCAATTGTGTTGATATGAAGTAAAGTGGTGGTTTTCCAAATGATAATACTGCTAACCGGTAAACACAGGATAGAGGTTGCAAGAGCTGGTATATAGCACCTAATCCAGATAGCTTGCAGGATATGAAGCACCAGATGAAGAGCGAAAGCGATGAATCCACCCAACCAGATGAGGTAAAGGAAGCGAGTATGGTAAAAAATAGCAAAGAAAGAGACAAAGAGCACCACGACAAATTCTTCTGCTACAGCTAGTGCGAACCCTTCTGTGGATAAGTCTTTGTGGGCCTTTAGAATGACCGTAGCTTTTTTTGCCAGTAGCCGCTCATTGCGCTGTAGCCATGGTATGAAACCAATGATTTCTTCTAAATCATGAAAAATGAAAAGCAGTGGAAATAACCAGATAATATCTTTCATGGAGTCCCTCCTTGTTATTTTTTCCGATATTGACTAGGAGTTAGTTGGTAATACTTTTTAAACTGCCGATTGAAGTTAGAGAGGTTGTTAAAGCCAGATTGGGCAGCAATTTCTAGGACGGGTAAGGTAGAATGCTGCAAGAGTTCAGCCGCTTTTCGCAAGCGAAATTGAATCACGTATTCTATACAAGACACCCCCAAATGTTTTTTAAAGAAATTCATGAAATGCGTATCGCTGTAACCACAAATTTTGGCAAGTTGGTCAATAGTGAGCTCTTCTTGATAATGAGCGCTGATATAGTCAATAATGGTACGGATTTTTTCTTCCTTGCGATAGCCTTCTAAGGTTTGCTCTTTTGAAATGACATAACCATTTTCAAATAAAAGATAAAAGAGTTGATTGAGCCGGGATTTGAGTTGAAATTCAAAATATTTTGTGCGGTAATAGCCTATTTTCATAGCATCAAGTAAACATTGCCGAATGTCTGTATAGGCTGGTTGATTGGGCTTGATAACACGAACAAAATCCAGTTGACCATTATAAAGCGGCTGCAGATAGTCAATGCTAGCTTGGTCCATAGCAGAATAGCCCATTAAATCCAAATGAAAGTTGAGAGCGTCCATGTAATGGCGGCGATTTTCAATCGGGTGAATCGAGTGAAGGGCATTGGGACGAATGAGGATAATATCACCTGCTTCACTATTAAAGTAATCATAATCAATGTGAAACTGTGCTGTTCCCTCATGGACGTAAATCAGTTCAACATCCGTATGCCAATGAAAGAGAATGTCCGGCTGTCCATTTTTGGTAATGGTTCGTGTGAGAGAGTAAGGTGTGCCTTGATTTTTGTAAACGATATTTTTGTGTAATGTTCCTAGATCCATAAGTGTAGCCTCTTTCGTAGAATAATACCAATTTATAAGAGAATTGTGCTAGAAAATACTCTTGCCTAAGATTATAATATAATTAAGTAAAAAATAAAAGAGGTAGAAGCCATGAGTAAATTTCCAGCAGATTTTCTTTGGGGTGGTGCAACAGCTGCCAATCAATACGAGGGTGCTTACGATGTGGACGGTAAAGGTCTTTCGGTTCAAGATGTGACGCCAAAAGGTGGCATACCAGCTAATGCAGGTGATCTCAATCCTTTGATTACAGATAAGCCAACAGCTGATAACCTAAAATTGGAAGGAATTGACTTTTATCATCGTTACAAAGAAGATATTGCCCTTTTTGCAGAAATGGGCTTCAAGGTTTATCGTACTTCTATTGCTTGGTCACGGATTTTCCCAAATGGTGATGAAACGGAGCCAAATGAAGCAGGTCTAAAGTTTTATGACGACCTTTTTGATGAATTGGCCAAATATAACATTGAACCTTTGGTGACTTTGTCACATTATGAAACACCTTTGCATTTGGCGCGTCAGTATAATGGTTGGGCAAATCGTGATTTGATTGGCTTTTATGAGCGCTATGTTCGTACCGTCTTTACTCGTTACAAAGACAAGGTGAACTATTGGTTGACCTTTAATGAAATCAACTCTGTTTTACATGCGCCGTTTATGAGTGGAGGGATTGCAACTCCAGTAGAAGAATTGTCCAAACAAGATCTTTATCAAGCTGTTCATCACGAACTAGTGGCATCAGCTCTTGCAACTAAAATTGGGCATGAAATCAATCCAGATTTTAAGATTGGGTGTATGGTACTAGCTATGCCGACTTATCCGATGACGCCAAAACCAGAGGATGTACTGGCTGCTCGTGAGTTTGAAAATCAGAATTATCTTTTTTCAGATATTCATGCGCGTGGTAAATATCCAGCATATATGAACCGTTTTTTCAAGGAAAATGGAATCAAGATCCAATTTGCACCGGGTGATAAAGAATTGATGTCAGAGCATACCGTAGATTTCGTCTCCTTCTCTTATTACATGAGTGTGGTTGCTGCCCATGATCCGGAAAGTTATTCTTCTGGTCGTGGAAATGTGCTGGGTGGGTTGCAAAATCCTTATCTAACTGCTTCAGAATGGGGCTGGCAAGTGGATCCAATTGGTCTGCGTCTGGTTCTCAATGCTTTCTATGACCGTTACCAATTACCGCTCTTTATCGTAGAAAATGGTCTTGGTGCGAAAGATGTCTTGGTAGATGGTCCTGATGGTCCGACTGTTGAAGATGATTATCGCATTGATTATCTTAAACGGCATTTACAGCAGGTCGGCGAAGCAATTGAAGATGGTGTTGAACTCTGGGGCTACACCACTTGGGGCTGTATTGACCTTGTGTCTGCTTCAACAGCTCAGATGAGCAAGCGGTACGGATTTATCTATGTTGATCGAAACGATGATGGAACAGGGACTTTGGCTCGCTATAAGAAGAAATCATTTGATTGGTATAAAGAAGTTATTGCAACGAATGGAGGAAAACTCTATGAAGATTGAGCACGCAGCCCTTTATGTTCGAGATTTAGAAGGAGCTAAACGCTTCTTTGAAACGTATTTTGAAGCGAAAAGTAATCAGCTTTACCATAATCAAAAAACAGGTTTTCAGTCTTACTTCCTCAGCTTTGACGAAGGGGCGAGATTGGAAATCATGACTCGAAAGGAAGGTTTAACGGAGAACAACCAAGAACTTCTCTTTTTGGGGTATCACCATCTGGCATTTAGTCTAGGAAGTAGAGAAAAGGTAAATGAACTGACAGCGAGGCTTCAAGCAGACGGCTATCAGCTTTTAAGCGGACCGCGTCTGACAGGTGATGGTTACTATGAAAGCTGCATTCTGGGTTTAGAAGGCAATCAGATTGAATTGACAGTATAATTTGATAAATTTGCTCCTTATAAAAAAGACCGAATCTTTCGATTCAGTCTTTTTCAGATTACACAAATGAACTGAAGAATTGTAACAGAGGGGCAAGGGAAAATGGTTGAAGTGTAGATTATTGTAGTTTTGTCTTCAAAAATTTCTCAATAGAGAAATCATTTTAATAGTATTCTTTTTCAGTAGTATTTATTGCTGGAAATCAAAAAGACAAACCTCAAAAAGAAGTTTGTTTTCGCGTTTTTGTCAGTGTTCGCTAAATAGTCATGTGCTTGCAGTTTAACCCCAAAATTTCTTAGCAATTTCTTGGCCTTGTTTGATTTTAGCCCATTGCTGCGGGATAGCCAACTCATTACCAGAATCACAAGAAGCAAAACCGCATTGATGTGACAGCAGCAAACGTTCCTTAGGCAAAATGGTGCTGGCTTGTTCTAATAACTTGAGAACACGTTCTTCATCATCAAGATCAGTTGTCTTACTGGAAAGGAGTCCAAGAACAACTTCAGCATCTTTATCTTTAAGAGAAGCAAGAGCCTTCAAATCACCTGAGACGTCACTGTCCCATTCTAAGAAGAAGCGGTCATAATGTTGATCACGCAAGAATTTTTCTGCGATAGCCTCGTAAGTTCCGCCTGAGGCAGAACGGCTTTCATAATTTCCACGACAGTTATGTGTCCAAACTTTGAGTCCTACTTGATGCCCGTAATCAGCAACCTCATTGTTAATAGCAATAAATTCATCCGCTAAGTCAGCCAGCGCAGTATTGCCATCAGCAAAAAACGAAGCAGGATTTGATTCATCAAAAAGTTCCCAAAGGCAATCATCAAACTGGATAATCTCACCGCCAACTTCCTTGTATTCTGTCAAGAATTCCTTGTAGGCCTTGATAAGACCAGCTTTTAATTCGTCATTGGTTTTGTAAACTTGCCCTTCACCAGCAAGTTTATCAAAGATAGCCAGTTCAGTATAAGCATGCGCAGGTCCCCAAATCGTTAATTTTGTTTGCGTATCACCAGCTTCTTCCTTGAGCAGTTTGTAACTATCTAAGAAATGATGATTTTTACCTGAAAGTGGCTGTCTAATGCGAATACCGATGTCTTTACGTGTTTCGTACTGTCCGCCATCATGGTCTTTAAAAGTGTAGCCGTGGTCTGCAATGTAACGTTCAATACCTTTAAGTCCCCAAATAAAATCTAAATGCCACATGGACTTAGAATATTCACCATCTGTCAAAATATCAATACCATTTGCCTTTTCATCAGCAATGACCTTTTTAATCTCTGCTGTTTCTGTTTCACGATAACCCGAAAAACTATCATAAAAAGGATACTGAATGTCATCACGATGTTCAATTTTATTTTTATAATTAAGCAGATCAGCTGGACGAAGAAGAGATCCAACTAGTTGGAATTTTGATTGTGTCATATACATGCCTCTTTCTAGATTTCTTGCTTTTTATTGTACAAAAGCTGAGCATGTTTGAAAAATAGTTAATTTAGAGAAAAGAATATAGTTTTAAACTATAACTAAAAAGACCAATCCTTGCTTGAATACAATTGTTTCCTCTTCAACTCTCTTTTTGGTAAAATAAAAGAAAAACTTTGTTTACTAGGATATGTTTAGACGTAATATAATCCTTTTGAAATAAGATGTAAATGTAGCCAATAATGTTTTGCATTATCCAAGCGGAATTACAGAAATGGCAAAAGGATAGTCATACATTATGAAATAAATGAACGATGAGATTTAAATTTGAAATGAATAATTGTTAGAGGTGATAACATGTCAATTAAGATGATTGTGACTGATATGGATGGCACGCTCTTAGATGAAAAAGGAGAATTCGATCGCGACCGGTTGAAAAATATATTGGATGAGCTGGACAAGCGGGAGATGCGGTTTGTGGTGGCAACTGGTAATGAAATTCATCGAATGCGCCTGCTGTTTGGTGATTTATTGGAGCGTGTGACGTTGATTGCCGCAAACGGTGCGCGGATTTTTGATAAAAACGAGATACTGCTGGGCACATGTTGGTCTCCGGACTTGGTGGCACAGGTCTTGTCTTATTTTGAAGGGAGAGAACGCGATGTACACTTAGTTGTTACAGCTGAAAATGGTGCCTTTGTCAAAACGGGGACAACTTTTCCTATGATTGAAAAAGTTATGACAGCAGAAATGGCACAAGAATTTTATCGAAAGATAAACTTTGTCGAAGCATTGCGTCCGGACGATTTTCCACAAGTCTTGAAAATGAGTATGATGGTAAACGAGCAAGTAGCAGTTCAAGCTACTCGACAGCTCAATCAGGATTTTGAGGATACCTTAAATGCGGTCACAAGCGGTTATGGAGCGATTGATATTTTACAAAAAGGGATCCATAAAGCTTGGGGATTGAAACAACTGATGCAAAAATGGAAAATTCAAGAGCAGGACATCATGGCCTTTGGAGATAGTGAAAATGACATTGAAATGCTGCAATTAGCAGGGATTTCCTATGCTATGGAGAATGCTGATCCGAGAGTAAAAACAGTTGCCGATCACCTTGCACCAGCCAATACAGAGGCAGGGGTCTTAAAAATATTAGAGAACTATTTGAGCAAAGGAGCGTGTATATGACAGTTCAATTACTAGACCAATGGCTTTTAAATGAACAAGAACAAATTAGAAAAAAATACCAAGATTTGAATCGTATATCCATCAAAGATCCCGATGTACTTTTTCTGGGAGATTCTATAGTTGAATATTTTCCATTGTACGAGCTGTTGAAGACGCCCAAAACAGTGATCAATCGTGGTATTCGAGGTTATCGATCGGATTTGCTACTAGAGCATTTAGAATCTCTTTTATTTGGGCAGGCAGTTGATAAGATTTTTCTTCTCATCGGCACTAATGATATTGGAAAGGAAATTCCGCAGCAAGAAACGGTGAAAAATGTGGAAAGTATCATCCAAACGATTGCTAGAAATTATCCTCTTGCAGAAATCTGCCTTCTGTCTGTTTTACCAGTCAATGAAAGCCCTACTTACAAAAAGCGCGTTCATCTAAGAAGCAATCGAAAAATTCAAAGTCTCAACCATGCCTATCAAGAGTTGACTTCTGCTTATATGAATGTGACTTTTGTCAATGTCTACGACAGTCTGTTAGACGAAGCAGGACAATTAGCAGAAGCATTTACCACTGATGGACTGCATTTGACCGTTGCGGGATACCAAGTGTTGGCAGGGCGAATAGCCATGCAGTTATAATTTTTGCGTCAACTATAGATTAGCAATTTTGGCCTCGTTTCAATGAAACTAATATAAAAATCACTATTGTCATATAAAATTAATTTTATATAATTTAACTCATATGATATAATGAAAAATAAATTATAAAATGTTAAGGGAGTAGTATGAGTACATTATTAGCCACAAGATTAAAAAGTAAACGATTGGAATTAGGGCTATCCCAAAAAGAATTAGCAGAAGGGGTATGTGAACAAGGTCAAATTAGTAGAATGGAAAAGGGCAAGTATATGCCTGGTTCGGATCTTTTATATTCATTATCAAAAAAAATGAATGTTACAATGAACTATTTTTTTGATGATAGTGTACTTGGCGAGACATCTAAGTTGGTACAATTTAAAGAGTTGGTAGAATCTTTTCTAGTAAAGCGTGAGTATGATTCATTAAAATATTTATACAGTTTAGAAATTGATAAATGGCATAGATTGTCACTATCAGATCAAAATTATCTTGAATGGATAGGAGCAATTGTTTCATTTCATTGTGATAATAAAAGAGAGGAGGCTATTATAAAATTAGAACAAATGCTTGTGCGATTAAATAAAGATGAGTTAATGTACCTTCGTATCTCTAATACCTTGCTTGATTTCTTTTTAGAAGAAAAAAATAATGATGAATTTGAAAAATGTTATCAAGCAATAATATCTAAACTTCAAAATATTGATTTTACTCATACAATAGAACTGAAAATTTATATTAAAATTAGATATAATTTTTGCCGATATCTTTGGAAAAGTTTTCAGATTGAGAAGGGAATAGAAGAAACGCTTGATGTTATTGAAAAATGTAATGAATACAGTTGTAGTTATTTATTAGCAGATTTATACTGTATATTAGCGAATATTAGCGAGGATTTTTCTAGCCAAAGTATTGTAAAGCAATATTTTACATTTTCGCAAGTATTATATAAACTCAGCGGTAATGAAAAAATGGCTTTAATACTTGAAAAGTATCTTCGTGATAATTTTAAAAAAATATAAGTTAAAAATAAGATATAATATGAGAAACACGAATAAATTTATGTCCAGTTTATGATGGAGATAATTTTATTTGTGTTTTATTTTTGAAAAAATTACATTAAAACTATGGAAAGATGCCCAAATACATAAAATGATTATAGTTATAATTTTAAAAAAAATAATTATTTTTATAAAAATCTATTGCAATAGTTTATTCAAAGGGATATAATGTGTACCTAGAAAGAGGATTTAACTCTATGAAAAACATGAAGAATGTTATCAAAGTTTTGTTGTTTCTATCGTTTGTTTGGATTATTTTTGGTCAAGTACCCAAAAAATATCCTAGTTTATTAGGTGTTGATCCGGGAGGAGTTTCTATTGTTAAACAGTAATAATTAAGATATACCAATTACTAAGAGATAAAGGAGAAATAATAATTATGAAGAATCAAAATTTTAATAAAGAAGTTCAACGCTTTTCAATCCGGAAATATTCATTTGGTGTTGCATCTGTACTGCTAGGATGCTTTCTGTTTAATGTTGCTAATGTTTCGGCAGATGAGACAACTTCAACGTCTACTGTTTCATCTACAACAGAGTCTGTTGTTTTCCATTCTGATAAAATGATAAATTCTAATGTTGAAAACAACTCTAAGAATAATCAAGCTGTGGATAGTGGTGTATCAAATAAAGTATCTATAGTTGATAATGTTCAAGTTCACAATAAAGAAAAATTAGTTACAGTTCAAACTAAACCAGTCGAAGATACTAAGCCGATATCAGAAAATGGAGTAACGTCTACTGTTTCAACATCTAATGTTCAAGTGGAACATGAAAATAATTCATCAGTTTCGTCCACATCAGACATGAAAGTCAAAGAGACTAGTGAATCTAACAATAATATGATTTCAAGTACTGCTTCTTCTACTCAAAAAGGCGATAATAATGTCTCAAAAAATAAGAATAACTTAGTTGATAAACACTCAAATGAGTTAAAAGAGGGTGCAACAAAAACTATGCTTGTCTCGAAAATAGCGCGTCATGCATTAGCTGTGAACAATGGAGTGGTTATGTGAACAATGGAGTGGTTATTGGAGATGATTATCCAGTGGCTTGGAGGAATAATCCGAATCAAGTAGATACTTGGGGATATGCAACAGGAAATTGTACCTCATTGCCTAATTTTCTAAAGGCAGAAAATAGAAAATACACATATGTTACAAATGGATTACAAATATTTCTAAAATGTGTTGATTTTTACAAAACAAAGTTGTATAATGATTTTGGAATTTGAGGATTCCTGAAAAAGAAAGGAAATACAATGAAAAATTCATATAAATTAGTAAGTATAACTATGTTGTGCTCTTTGCTTTTACTGAGTGCTTGCCATAAAAATGAAACAAAAAGTGATTCGAATGACCATTCGACAGTAAAGACTGCACAAAGTAGTTCTAAAAAAGCAAAATCATCTAAAGCTAAGAAAAAGATGACTGCTAACGCGAGTAGTAATAAAAAAGCAGGGGACAGTACTCAATCTGCTGCTAGTGAACAGATGTCACCTGCTCAATCGTCAACTACTCAACCCTCTTCAAGTACAACTAACGCCGATAGTAATACTTCTCCTGCAGCAGAAGCAAAGTCTACAGTTGACGTAAACGCTCTTGCTAGTGGTGATTTTTCAACAATTTCAGGAACTTGGAGTAATGACTTGGGAAAAAGTATTACCATTAATCCTAATGGTCAAGCTGCTTTTGCAGGTGAGAAAAGAGAGTATGGTCTTACTTCTGAAAAAATAGTCGCAAACACATTTTGGGGAACGATTTATCCTAAAGACGCTCAAGTAGGTGGTGCTGCTTTTATTGTGGTTCCTGCTGGTGTAGCTGATCCTGTTACGGGACAGGTTTCTAATACAGACCGGATTTTGAGTGGGCAAGATGAAAATGCCAATACACATCCTTTCTACAGAAATTAAGATGATAGAAATAAATTAGAAAGTAGGATAAGTGATGAAAAAAATGTTTGATCACAAAGAACAACGTTTTTCCATTCGTAAATATTCGTGTGGTGCAGCTTCTGTTTTGATTGGGTGTGTCCTCTTTATGGGTGGTCAAGCAGTATCGGCTGATGAACAAGTTACAACAGACACAAGTATTGAAACGTCTCAAGTAAATACTGCCGCAAAAAATAATATTCAAAACACAACTGAATCAACTGCTGTGGCTCCTCAAACAGCAACAACTCAAAAAGAAACTGCTGTAACAACAACTGCGCCAACTAGTTCTTCAGCGGATAAAGCTGTTTCTGTAGCTACAGAGACGACACCTTCTCAAACAACGACTGTTGATGCAGTGACACAGACAGAAGACGAAACAACAAATTCATCTGTTGATGCAACAACAGACACAGCTGATTCTTCAACAACTGCAAAAGTTGAAAAGAGTCCTGTCGAAAAAGAAGCAAGGAAAGAAGAAATTGATGTCGCAAAGTTGATGGATAAAACGCAAACAGCGCACGAAGCACGTCTGGCAGAATCCAAAGTAATACAAACTGTACCTTCTTTACCAAGCCAAGGTTACTATACTTATACGAAACGTACAGAAGTGAAAAATGAACCGAAAGCAAGTGCAGCATTGCAGTTTTATGTGAATGCAGGCGATCGCGTTTACTATGACCGAGTTTTGATTGCGGATGGTTACCAATGGCTTAGCTATCGCTCTTATAGCGGTATCCGTCGTTATGCGGCTATTAATAAGTTGGTAACAGAACCAGTTCAACCTGCAAAGCCAACACCTTCTTCAACAGGAACACTCCCTTCTAGAGGAAGATATACTTTCTCTGAAACGGCAGAGGTTAAGAATGAAGCCAAATGGTCAGCTCCGACACAATTTACTTTTAATAGAGGCGATAGCGTTAACTATGATAAAGTGTTGGAAAATGATGGTTATCAATGGATTAGCTATATTTCTTATAGTGGAATGCGTCGTTATGCAGCTGTTACAAAGTTAGCTCAGCCAGCACCTCAAAGACCAGCTCAAAGTCAAGTGACAGGTACGATTCACATTGAAAACAAGACTTCCCAAGGTTTCGATGTGGTGGTGACGAATGTCAGCTCGACCAAGGGTGTGAAGACAGTGAAGTTGCCTATTTGGTCTAGTCAAGGCGGTCAAGATGATGTGATCTGGTACGATGCGATTAAGCAAACAGATGG